>DATLZF010000200.1:0-10751 GCA_035574135.1 Candidatus Methylomirabilota bacterium | reverse complement strand
GGGTTGGCAAGTCACCCTCCAACACTCCGGGGGACCGGTCCGCGAGGGTGGTACTCGCCGCGGCGACGCGTCCGGATTGCTGCAAAAGGATCCCTTCCTGTCGCTTGGCTTGGAATCCGGTGGCAGGCCGGACCGGCTGATTTCATGAAAAACAAAAGGGCAGGCGTGCGCCTGCCCTTGAGCCAGACCGAATGAGATCTGTTCTTACTTGGCCTTCTCGGATCGCGCGCCTTTGGTGGGACGGGCCTTGGGTTCGGAGGTTTCCGCAGCGACGGCAGCGTCGGTGCGACGTCCGCGTTTCTCCGTTCGCACGCCGCCGGCTTTGGCGTCCGCCGGTGGTTCTGCTGCGGGTGCCACGGGCGTCGTGCTCTCGACCTTGACCTTGAGGCTCGACGTGACCTCGGGGTGGAGCCGCAGTTCCACTTCATACTCGCCCACGGCGCGGATCGGGTGCTCGAGATGAATTTTCTTTTTGTCCAACGAGATGTCGAACTGGTGTTTGAGTTCGTCGGCAATGGTCCCGTTGGTGACGGAGCCGAACATCTTGCCGTCCTCACCGGTCTTGACCTTCACGAGGCACGTGAGCTTGGAGATGCTCTTGGCCAGTTCGCTCATGCTGTTGAATTCGTGAGCTTCGCGCTCGGCACGGCGCTGGCGCAGCACTTCGAGGCGGCGCTTGTTCGCGCCGGTCAGCGGAATGGCCAGGCGTTGGGGGAACAGATAGTTCCGCGCGTAGCCGGCAGCGACCTTGACCTGATCGGACTCGGCGCCGAGTCCGACGATGTTCGAGGTGAGGATCACGTCTGTCTTGGGCATAAAAAAGTGGGCTTGAGGGTGAGGGGTGGGGTGATCGCGGACTTGCACCCACAAAGGGGTTTAGCAAAGGGGTTTAGAATGGCACGTCGTCTTCCGGAGGCGGGCCTTCGGCGTCGGCCGGTGCGGGTGCGGCTCGCCGCGCGGGTTCGGCCGGTGCGCTGCCCGGGGCTTCGCCGGCGCGGTTCGAGTCGAGAAAGGAAAAGGATTCGAGCACCACGCCCAGCCGGCTGCGCTTTTGCCCGGTCTGCTTGTCGTCCCATTGATCGAGCTTGAGGCGCCCCTCCACCAGCAACGGGCGGCCCTTGCGCATGTATTGCGCGATGACCTCCGCCTGGCGGCCAAACGCATCGACATCGACGAAAGTGACTTCTTCCCGGCGCTCTCCGGTTTCGCTGGTCCAAGTGCGGTTTATGGCCAGCCCCAGCTTCGCCACGGCCTTGCCGTTGGGGGTGTAACGCAACTCGGGGTCGCGCGTCAGGTTCCCAGCGAGAATTACCTTGTTGAAGCTGGCCATGTCGTGACTTGCTACTTGGCGGCGGCCGGCTGGGTATCTGGTGCCGTGGTGAAGAGGACGCGGAAAACGTCTTCGTTCAAAGAGAACCGAGTGCGCAGCGGTGCGATCGTGTGCGGTTCGGCGGTGAAGATGAAGTTCACGTAGAAGCCGGCGCTGTTCTTCTTGTTGGCCACGCGGGCGAAGGGGCGCTTGTCCATCTTCTGGATGGTTTCGACCTTGCCGCCTGTGTGGCTGATTTCCGCCGAAATCCGGTCGATGGCCTCTTTCACGCCGTCTTCTTTGGCGGCGATGGCGTTGTTCAAAATGAACAGACCTTCGTAACGTTTCACTCTATTGCCTTTCTTCGCTGGCGATGACGCCGTTGTATTGATTCATCGCACGTTGCACTCCGTGGGCGAGCCAGCACTCGATCTGGTCGCACGCCCGCGTCAAAACTTTCTCCAACACCGCGATTTCGTCAGCCGTGAAATCCGAAAGCACATGGCCCGTGATTTCCCGGCGACCATCCGCTGTCCGGCCGATCCCGATGCGCTGCCGGGCATAGCTGCCGGTGCCCAAGTGTTGCTCGATGGACTCCAGCCCGTGATGCCCGCCGGAGCGTCCCTCGGCACGCATCCTCAAGGCCCCAAGTGGCAGATCCGCATCGTCCACGATCACCAACAGGCGGTCCAAGCTCACGTGATAAAACCCTCGCAGCGCCGCCACGGCCTCGCCGCTCAAGTTCATGAAGGTCTGCGGCTGGCAAAGCAGCACCGCCTTCCCGCCCCGGTTCGCCCGGGCCACCCGGCTCTGAAATCTTCGTTCCATCGACCAAGGAACTTGCCATGCCTCGGCCAAACGTGAGACTGCCATGAATCCCGCGTTGTGCCGGCTCCGGGCGTAGCACGGGCCCGGGTTCCCCAGTCCCACAATGAGGTACAGGTTCTCCACGGGGACCGGAGCATGCACCCGCCGGCGGGGTCGTTATTTCTTCTTCTCGGCCTTGTCGGCCTTTTCCGCCTTTTCGCCGCCCTTCTCGGATCCGGCCGCCGGCTCTTCCTTCTTTTCTTTGATCATCTCGACTTCGCCGGTGGTTTGGGCCGCCGCTTCGGCGGTGGCCGCTTCTTGGGCCTCCGTGATCGGTGCCGCCACCGACAGCACGGTGGACTTTTTGTCGCCCAACAGTTCGACGCCCTCCGGCGGCTTGATGTCCCCGAGGTGGATGGCTTTGCCGATGTCCAGCCCGGTGACATCCACTTGGATCACTTCGGGGAGGTTCCTGGGCAGGGCACGAACCTTGAGGCGGAACATGACGTGTTCGAGGACGCCGCCGCCCTTCACGCCCACGGCTTCGCCCACGGGCTCGACCGGCACTGTGAGGGTGACGAGTTCGTCCTCGGCCACCTCGTGAAAATCGACATGCAACACCCTGCCGGTGAGGGGATGATGCTGCACCTCCTGAACGAGCGCCAGTCGCGTCGGCCGGGCGTCGGACGAAATCGACAGGTCCACCAGCACGTTCTCTGAAAGCGAGCGGTGAATCAGCTTGTCCAGTTCCGTGGCCTCGACCTCGAGATTCCGCGGCTGGACCTGGCGTCCGTAAATCACGGCCGGGATGCGACCTGCCGCCCGGAGTTTCTTCACGCCAAGCCGCCGTTGGGCGGTGCGCGGATACGCCTTCAAGGGCACTGATTTCATATTCGTTTCAGCCGGCGGACGACACCCTAGCTGGTGCGTCCACCCTTAAATTCAAACAGCGAAGTCACGGACGAATTGCTGTGAATTCGTTTAATGGCCTCGCCCAGCAAACCGGCGACGGAAAGGGTCGTTATGTTGATCCCGTCTATCGCAGGGCGGAGGACAGTATCAGTCGTGACCAACTCGTCAATATTTGATTTTCGCAGCCGTTGGATACCCAAGTCGTTGAGGATGGCATGAGAAACGCAGGCGATGATCCGCTTTGCTCCCTTCTTCCGCAGCAGCGCCGCCGCCGCGCTCAAGGTCCCCGCTGTCTCGGTCAGATCATCCACCATGAGGACGTTTTTGCCGCGGATTTCTCCGATCACGGCGGTGGACTCGACCTCCGAGGCGCTCTTGCGCCGCTTGGCCACGATGGCCAGCCCCGCATCCAGCACCTGGGAGTAGGCATTGGCCATTTTCAAGCCGCCCACGTCCGGGCTGACGACCACCAGGTCCGGAATCTTTTTCTTCTTGAGATATTCGTACATCACCGGGGCCGCGTAGAGGTGATCGACCGGAATATCGAAGAACCCCTGAATCTGCTGGGCGTGCAGGTCCATGGTTAGCACGCGATTGGCCCCGGCGGCGACGATCAGGTTGGCGACCAGCTTGGCGGTGATGGGCACACGGGGCTGATCCTTGCGATCCTGGCGCGCGTAGCCGTAAAACGGCATCACCGCCGTAATCCGGGAAGCGCTGGCCCGCCGCACCGCGTCGATCATGATGAACATCTCCATCAAGTTGTGGTTGGTGGGCGGGCTGGTGGACTGCACGATGAAGACATCCTCACCGCGGACGTTTTCCTCGATCTTCACGAACGTCTCCCCGTCGGGAAAGGTGCTGACCACCGACTTGGCCAGGTCCACGCCGATTGAGGCGGCGATCGCCTTGGCCAACGGTAGGTTCGAGTTGCCGCTAAATATCTTCACTGCGCTCGACGGGTTGAGGCCAAAAAACAAGTCCACCCGCCAAGGGTGGAACTTCGCTCCTGAAATGAGCGCGGCGAATCTAACAACGACCCTCCCTGGCGCAAGCGGATTCTTCCCCCGACCTGGGCCGGCAGTTGCTCAGTGGGTCGAGTTTGTGCGACGGCATGAAGTCGAGAGCGGCAATGAATGTCCAGAATGGGGCCAACCATCGCCCTGCTCTTGGACAACGCCCCACAGGGCGCGTTGGGTCCCTACTGCTGGCCTTTTGGCTCACATCCGAGGTGGGGCTCCCGCAAGGTCTGCCCGTCGTGGTCGCGCAACCCGCCGATGTCGTCGTCGCCGCGGGCGGCACCGCCCGTTTCGCTGTGAGGTTGGCTGCCTCGGATCCCACCATCCGCTACGAGTGGCGTAATGCTTTTGGGCCTCTCGATCCGCCGCAGACCCTCCCCAGTGTGACACTGAAGAACGTTCAGCCGTTCGATAGCGGCGAATATCACGTTTTGGTGAAAAGCCCCGCAGGGGTCATCACCAGTTCGGTGGCCCGGCTGCAGGTCACTCCGCCGGCGGACGCAGCGGGCGAGAACTTCCTTTTCGCCAGCCGGTCTGGGCGCGTCGGGCTGGAGTTGAACGGCACCATCGCGCTGGACCCAGGCGGGCACGCCGTGGTGGCGGGCGCCTTCTCCGGCACTGTGACGGTGGCCACGACGCGCCTGACCAGCGCCGGCGGCTCCGACGCCCTGATCGCGCGGTTCAACCGTGCGGGCACCGTCCTTTGGGCGCGAACGGCGGGCGGTGGAGGCGATGATGCCGCTGCGGCCGCGGCCGTGGATCGGCAAGGGAATGTGCACGTGTGCGGTTCCTTTTCCGGTCGAGCGACCTTCGGAAACGTGACGCTGGAAAGCCACGGCGGCCATGACGTGTTCCTGGCCACCTACGACCGCGCCGGCAACCTGATCCGCGTCCGCCACGCAGGCGGGCCGGGAGAGGATCGCGCGCTCAGCGTGGCCACGGACGCCGCCGGTAACGCTTACATCACCGGCATGTTCGAGGAAGCGGCGCAGTTCGGGGATGTCACGCTCACGAGCGCGGGTGGGACCGACGCCTTTGTCGCGAAGTTCAACCCGTCTGGAGTTGCCCTGTGGGCGCTGCGCTGGGGCGGCCCCGGCCCCGATGTCGGGGATGCCGTCGGTTTGGACGGGGAAGCACGTCCGGTGGTGGCGGGGCGGTCGGGCGGCGGGCTGAACCTGCCGGGCTCCGGCGCGGGAGCAGGTCAGAGTGGTGCCGCGTTTCTGGCAAAGCTGGATCGCGCCGGGCGACTGCTATGGTCTCATCAACTGATCGGCGTTGACCTGACTTCCGCGACCGGCTGCGTCGCTGATCGCGACGGCAATCACCTCCTCACGGGAGTTTACTCGAACCAGGTTCGCGTCGGCGCTCTGACGCTGGCGGCCCGCGGTGCTCACGACGTGTTTGTCGCCGCCTTCGGAACAGCGGGGGCGCCTCTGTGGCTCGAGCGAGCGGGTGGCGGGGGGCAGTCTGGAGCCACGCTGCCCGGAGGCGGAACTGGCGGGTCGATTCCGCTGGTCAGCGGCAACGGGATTCTCGGGCCGGACGGCCAGGAGCGGCGTCTTTTCTGGGCCCGGCGGGATGCGGCGGGGAACCTTCTCTCGACCCATCTCACTGGCTCGGCTCCGGTCGAGTTTCCGCTGGCTCTGGCTTCGGATGGAAGCGGGACGCGATATCTGACCGGTTATTTCGATGCGCACGCGGCGGACACGAACACAAGCCGGCTCTCGATGTTCCTCGTGGCACTGGCCGAGCCCGTGGCCCCACCGCCTCCGGTCATTGCCCGCGAACCCGATGACGCGACCGTTCTGGTCGGCTCTTCTTTCGAGCTCTCCGTTGCCGCGGTCGGCGCCGGGGCGTTGTCGTACCAATGGCGTCGCGACGGTGAATCCATCCCCCACGCCACCAACGCGACTTACGCCGTGCCCGCCGCGCAGTTGTCGGACGCCGGCCTTTACTCCGTGCTCGTGACCGACGGCGAGGGCGCGGTGATCAGCCGCGAGGCACGGCTGGTGGTGCACCCCCCGGAGGCCGACACAGCGGCGCCCCGGGTGGCGATCACCTACCCTGCCGCCAACGCTCGGCTGACGGAGGCCGCGGTCGTGATGCGGGGAAGTGCCAGTGACAATCTCCAAGTCCGTCGCGTGGAGTTTCAATGGAATGATCAGCCCTTCCAGCCGGCCGATGGAACGACCGCTTGGTTGGCGGCCCTGGCCCTGGCTCCGGGAGCGAACGTGCTCCGGGTTCGCAGCGTCGATGCGGTGGGCAACCAGTCGCCAATCGTCGAGCGCATCATCTACCATGTGGCGAGTGGTCGGTTGACCGTCGCCGTGGAGGGGCATGGCACCGTCACGCCAGATCTCAATGGCCAGCTTCTGGAACTCGGTCGCACTTTCACAATCACCGCCGTTCCGGAGCGGGACTTCGTGTTTGCCGGATGGGAGGGAGGGTTGAGCAACGCGGCGCCCCGGCTGACGTTTGTGATGACGAGCAACCTGACGCTTCGGGCGCGGTTTGTGGCCAACCCGTTTTTGCGCTGGCAGGGCCGCTACTCTGGCCTCTTCTACGAGGGGGATGAGGTGCGGCACGGGCGCTCGGGCTCGGTGGCGTTGATCATCACGGCCCAAGGCGCCTTCACCGGAACGCTGTTGCTGGAAGGCCAACGCCTGCCCCTGCGCGGCCAGTTTTCGGCGGAGGGCCGCGCCTTGTTGGAGGCAAGCCGTTCCGGCACCAACGGCCTGTCCATCGCGCTGGCTCTTGAGGGCGAAGGGGAGAACGCACGGATCAGCGGTCAGATTTCCGGTGGCGGTTGGACGGCGGAATTGCTGGCCGGGCGCGTCCTGTACGAGGGGACATCGCAGCCAGTGCCACAAGCGGGTTCCTACACCGTGGTGCTGCCGGCCAGCACCAACGAGGTGGGCACTCCAGGCGGTCACGGCTTCGGAACTCTGGTGGTGGATGCCGCCGGCGCGGTCCGGCTGGTGGCCACTCTGGGCGACGGCACCAAGGCCGCCCTGCGCGGGCCGCTCGTGTCGGACGGCTGGTGGCCCCTCCACCTGCCGCTCTACCGCGGCCGAGGATCCTTGCTGGGCTGGGTGCAGTTTACCAATCGTGCGGCGGACGATTTGCATGGCCTTGTCAGTTGGATCAAGCTGCCCCACCCGCCGGGCAAACCCTACGCCGCCGGATTCGCGACCGAGTCCCTGCTGACCGGCGCGCGCTACACTCCCCCGGCTCTCAAGACCAATCGCGCGCTCAATCTCGAGCAGGGAACGGTGACGCTAACCGGCGGCGGTCTGACGGGCCCGGTGGCCATCCCGATCGAACTTGCCTCCGACAACAAAGTCACCGCTCCGCCCGGAAGCGGGCTGACGCTGAGCTTGAACGCGGCGTCCGGTCTCTTCACGGGCAAGGTGTCGGATCCGTCTTCAGGCCGGCCGCTGGCGATCAAGGGCGCCCTGCTGCAAAAGCAGAACGCCGGCTACGGATTCTTCCTGGGAACGAATGGCAACGGTCCGGTCGTGCTCGGGGAATGATTTCGCATCGCTTCTGGCGGCAGAGCCGGACGAAGGGCGCTGTCCCCCGGCCGGGGAGTCGTCCGTCGGATCCCGTTCATCGTTTCGACTGCAGATTCGTCACGGTCTTGGTCGCGCGGGCCTGCGCGCGTTGGAGCCGTTCCAGAGCGGCCCGGGCCGCGGCCAGTTCGGCCGCGGGATCTTGGGATTTGGCCACCTCATCCAATCTGGATTTTGCGGCCGAAAGCTTGAGGGAAAGCTGCTGTACCGAGTTGGTGACGTCGTTGCGCCAAGCCCGGGCCTTTTCCCGGGCCGCTCGGGCGGCGGCCAGGCGGGTTTCCAGGTCGGCGGGCCGGTCGGGCCTGGTGGCCGCCTCCTTCAAGCGCACCACCTCGGCGGCGTGGGCGTTGAACTCGGCTTGGGCCTTCTCGGCGTCACGCCGGGCTTGGTCCACGGCAGCCTGGGCAGCCGCCAGCTCCCGCTGTGCCTCAACGACAGCGGGCGCAGGGGTGGTGCCGCGGGCCTGGATCTCCGCCACGCGGGCCTGCAGGGCGGCCAGTCGCTCGGCCAACGGCCCGGGATTGGCGTCCAACACGCCGACGCGCTGCCCGGAAGCCGCATCCCAAAGCCACACCTGTCCGGCAAAATCTCCGGCCACCACCCGGGTATCGTCGTCGGTCCACGCGCATCGCAGCGCCATCTCTCCGGTGAAGTCGAAGGTCCGGAGTTTGCCACCCTCGGCACTCCAGGCGGTCACGGCGCCATCGCGGCCGCAGGAGAGCAACCTGCCGTCGCGCGCGTAAGCGACGCACAGCGCGCCGCCGGCGTGGGCGTTCCAGGACTTGGCCTGCTTGCCCTCGCTGGTCTCCCACAACTTGATCGTGCCGTCTTCGCTGGATGAGGCGATGAGTTTGGAATCCGGCCGCCAGTGCAAGGCCGTGATTGCGGCCTTGTGGCCCGCCGGGGTGAAGAGTTCCTGACCGGTGTGGGTGTCCCACACGGTGAGACCGCCGTTGCGGTCGGCACTGGCCAGCATTTCGCCGTCGGGGCTGAAGGCCACGGCTGTCACCCAGTCCGTATGCTTCTTGAGCTTGTGCTCCAGTTCACCCGATTGGGTGGCGAAAATCTTCACCAGACGATCGGGGCCGCCGAGAGCGACGAGGGTCTGATCCGGGCTCAGATCGGCGGCCAACACCGTGTCGTATTCGCGCCCGACAGTGGCGACGCGCTCACCCGTTTCGATGGTCCAGATGTGGACGCGACCGGATTGGGCCCCGTGACCGCCGCCGGCCAGAAGCATCCGGCCGGAGCGCGAGAACTTCAGGTCCCACGGTTGGCCATCCTCGAAAGGCAGGATGCCGAGCAGCTCGCGGGTGGTGGTGTGGAAGAGGAGGATCTGCTTCTGGCCGGCGATGGCAACGAGGGGTGCCCAGGGGCTGGCGGCCAGCCCCAGGATGGCGCCGGCGCGGCGGGTGTGCACCACTGTTTCGAGGGGCAGATCTCCCGGCATGGGCGGCGGACCGGCAGGGCGACCGAGATCGGACGGTTTGACCGCGAGGTCCACGGATGGCTTGACAGTGGCAATGGCTTTCGAGCCGGCCGTTTCCAGCAGCCCACCTGCGATCCATTTTCGAAACACGGCCACCTCCTTCTCCGGCAGGGGCGGCTTGTTGGGCGGCATGGTGGGCTCCTCGGCGTGGGTGAGCACCTTGATGAGCTTGCTGGCCTCGGGCTGGCCGGGGACGACCACCGGTCCGGTGCCACCGCCCCGGAGCACGGCGGCGTGGGAAGTCAGGTCCAAATCACCCTTTTTCTTGTCCGGGTTGTGGCATTTGGCGCAGTGCTGTTCCACCAATGGCAGCACCTGATCGGCATAGGTGACCTTTTCCTGGGCTCCGAGAGAGCCGGCCTGAATCACCACCGCGCCGGCCACGATCCATCTGATTGCGTCTTTCATGCGAACATCCGCGCGAGTCCGGGCGGGCTGCGCCGGAACTCGCCAAGCGTAGTCTCAGACGCGCGCCGCCCTCCAATGCGTCAAAGTTTCAGCTCCATCAGGATCGCGCCCCGTTCGAGAACCGATCCTGGCCTGCGGGCATCCGGCTGGCCGGCCCGCCGCCGGAATAATCTCTCGACACCTGAAGGCGCCACTCTTATTTCCTCGCGGGTGCCCGAGGCCGCCACCACCGCGCCGGGCCCCAGCAAGGGCCGGATATTCGCCCGCCGTCTCTTCAGCTTCACGCTGTTGTGGACGGTGGTGATCCTCGCCCTCTTCTCCCGCAACCGGATTCTGTCCGACTACCTGTTCGTCCTTGTGATGATGACCTTGGCGGGGCTGGGGTTGGCGGAGTTCTACGGCTTGGTCGAGAGGCGCGGTCTGATGTGTTTCCGGTGGCTGGGCATCGTCGGGGGCGTCACCCTCATGCTTGGCACGTTCCTCAAGCTTCAGGGCTTCCTTGGCCTGCATGAGGCGCCGGCACGGGTGAACGACTTCGAAACCATCTTCCTCATCGGCTTCGTGTTGGGGCTGTGCGTGCGGCAGTTCCTTTCGCGCAGCAACACCGCCGGCATCCTGGCGATTTCCACCACGCTGTTCGGCCTCATGTACGTGCCGTGGCTGCTGAACTTCCTGCAGAAGATCAAGTTCTTCCCCGGCGTCAACGGAGCGCACTACGTCGTCTATTTCATCCTGGTCACGAAGTTCAGCGACTGCGGCGCCTACGCCGTCGGCTCGCTCATCGGCAGGCACAAGATGATCCCGCGCATCAGCCCCGGGAAGACGTGGGAAGGATTTGGCGGTGCCGTCGCCGCCTCCGTGCTGGCCAGCCTGCTCTACGCGTATTTCCTGGGCGACAAGCTGGCCGGCATGAACTGGATTCACGCGACCATTCTCGGGGTCCTCCTCAGTGTGACCGCCGTGGTCGGCGATCTCATCGAATCGATCTTCAAGCGCGAGGCCGGCGTGAAGGATTCCGGCCGGTTCTTCCCGGGCATCGGGGGCATTCTGGACCTTCTCGACAGTCTGCTTTTCAACGCGCCGCTGATGTATCTCTACCTGCGCCATGTTTTGACACACTGAGGAGCCGGCGGCAGTATGGCCGGCATTCATGCGCGCGAAGAACGTTGTCCTGCTCGGTAGCACCGGCTCGATCGGCACCAGCACGCTCAAGGTGGCCGAGGACCTGCCGGATC
>DATLZF010000199.1:0-9679 GCA_035574135.1 Candidatus Methylomirabilota bacterium | reverse complement strand
GGCCACGGAAAACGCTCGACGACGCGGCCCAAGGTGGCCAGCGCGCGCACGGGCCGCTGTCTCGAAAAGGAGGTTTCATCGGGCGCCCCACCCAACCGCACGCTCGTTTCCTGTCGAAGGCGATCCACCCGCTGGGCAAGCTTCGCACGCCGATTCTCGAACCACTGCCATGGGTCCTTCCGCCAGTGGTCCGACTTGAGCACCCGGTAGGCAAAACACACGGCGATGATCGGCAGCAACAACGCCTGCGCCAGCCGCATGGCGGGCGACGTGAATACCAGCAGTCCAACCCCGAAAAGGACGGTGATGACCAGGTTGGCGACCATGACCCACCGGTAGGCCGGTGTGCGTTCACGATCTGGCCACAGCCAGACGGGCGCACCCCGACGGTGGCGCAGGAACGCGACGCTCAACCCTCCCAGCATCAGCAGCCCATACAGGGCGAACAGGATCGCCGCAGTCGAAAGCATCTCGAGTCGGGCCGTGTCCACCGGCCTCTCGTCCCGGAAGGCCACCAGCGTCCAGGGAAATCCCGGCAGCGGCGCGACCCGCAGCCGATGCGGACGCCGGAAGTAACGGGCATCGAACTCGTCCGTTGTGCGTGCGCTCATGGCTGCGCGCAGCCGTGGATGGCCCTCGCACTCCTCCACGAAGTTCTCCTGCAGGTTGCGACGTTCATCCGAGTGGAACAGGGCGCGGCCCGATTCATCGACGACGCAAAAGCCGAACCCGGCCGGCACGACGGCGCCCATCAGCGACAGGGGGCGAAACTCTCCATAGACCACGGCCGCAGGCGTCGCGTTCGATGGGGCGCCCGCCCGGGACGCCAGGGAGAACACGGCCACGTTCTCGCCCCGGGTGCGGGAATAGATCGGTTCGAGAAAGAACCGGTTCGTGACGGCGATCGCACCCGGCTGGCGGGCCAGGCCCCGCGGCCAGGCCCGATCTTCCACGATGGCGCGAAAGTAAGCGCGATCCCCCACGGGGACGAATGGCGTCACGCCCGGCCCCGTCGCCCACTTGAAAAGTTGCTGGCCCGCCCCACTCACCCACACCGCCATGCGGAGAAAAGGATAGGGTGCCATCTGTCCTGCAAGCACGTTGGTGCGATTCAGGCGCAGGGCCGGCGCGTTCGCCACGTGCTGGTCAAACTCGATCAACTGGCGGTTCACGGCGTCCAGTTCCCGGCTCAGGTTGGTGGTGAGGGTTTCGGCGAACGACCGCAAATCTGCGTCCATCCGGTCCCCAAACCGCGAGTGCCCGGCCCAATCCAGCAACAGCAGCATCAACGCGCCACAGGCGAGAAACGAACTGGCCGCCGCGCCGAAGGCATGAGAGGAGCGCAGTTCATCCCGCGGACCGGCCAGCACCACGTTGAAGAAAGGCCAGCTCAACAGCACCAGCGCGACAGCGAAGATGAGCAGAATGATCGCCGTGTTCGGCACCGTCATGGTCTGGGCGCGGAACGTCCGGCTCTTCACCAGCCCCGCGATCACCCACTGGAAGACCGCGTTGGTGGGACCGGTGGCGTAGGGCAGACTGAAATGCAAGGGCTGGGCGAACAGATGGTAATCGGTGCCGGCGACGCGGATCTCTCCGAGGGTGGCGGCGGTCACGAGATAATTGGTGTCCGCGCCGCGCACCGCGGAGCCCGCCACCGCTTCGCTCGACACCGGCAGACGGGTGACGCGCAACGCACCCCCGGACGATTGATACATCACGGCACCGTCCTCCGACGTGAGCAACACGTCATCGAAGCCGTGGTGCACAACCGTCGGCTCGATCAACCGCCCCAGGTCGGTCTGGACGGCGAAGCGCAGCGTGCCGGGGCTGTTCCCGTTGGTGCTGTTCCCCACTGGCGCCGCCTCGACGTAATCGAAATGCAGCCAGCGATGCTTCAAATCCCGTCGCAGGCCGAGCGTCACCTGCCGAAATCGGTCCGTCGTCGGCTCCAGTTCCGGGCGGCGCACAATATGCAACGCCGGCACGACGGCCTCCAGCGCCCGCTCGACGTCATCAACACCGACCACGCCGGTCAGCTCCCCGAGGCGCGCGCCCACGGCCGCGCTGGCCGCGTTGGTGAGCGAAGTGTAAAGGGTGCCGATGGCGCTTCGGATCTGATCCCCGGACTCGGCCAGCAGTCGGAAGTGGCGCTCCGTCAGCCGGGCGCGGCGCTCGGGCACCCAGACGAAGAAGAACAGGGCAAAGAGGGCCAGCAAGGCGAGCCCGGCCGCACCTTGAACAAACAGCCACCGCGATCGAGGAGAAGGACTGTCCATGCGCGCTCTCCCGCGCCCCGAGCCTAGCGGAAGGACTCGAAGCCGCAACGACCAAAACCCGCGGCATGGCGCAGCCGCCGGGCGCGGGTGGGCCAAACCCGCGGTGAAACGCCCGCCTACCGCACCTCGGCGATGCGATAAAACCGGCGCGTCCCGGCTTGCGTCGAGTCCGTCACCACCAGTGTGCTGCCCGTCGCGACCCGGTTGGGCCCGAGCGCCAGCCACTGGGCCTCATCCAGGCTGTTCTTGTACTCGACCCGGTAGGTTCTGCCCGGGACGGTGCTCACCGTGATGGAGATCTGGGTGGAATCGACCCGCTCGATGGCGAGGATTTCGAGCACCGCCGGGTTCGGGTCCGGGTTCGCTCCGCGCGGGGTGGGCTCGGCCAGGATCTGGATGGTGCCCGCGCCGTCCGGGAACCTGCCCTGAGTCACGTTTTGCTGCTGCTGCGCGAAGGTCACAGCGTCGATCTGCGTGCCGTCGGCGGCGAACAATCCGATGGCCTCACCCGCCTGGCGGAGTTGGAAGTTGACGTGCAGGTCGGGCTGGTCGAGCGCGTTCTGTCCCGTTTCGCCGTCGGCCCAGACGAGCAGGAAGCCGCCCGGCGGGATCGTGTAATGCCCGTTGTCCGGGATCCGGAACCGGAATTTGTCGGCCAGGCTGTCGGTCAGGTAGTAGCCACCAAGGTCCACGGCAAAGGTGTTGGGATTGTAAAGTTCAAACCAATCGTCGGCGTCGCGATCCGCCGGATCGAGAATGAACCCGTCGTTGGCCGCCATCCATTCGTTGATGTAAACCGCCAGCGGCGCGGAGGCGCAGTTGTTGGGCGCGCCGGGCGTGGTGAAGAACAGCTCCTGCCGGTCGAACAACTGGCCATCCGGGCAGGACCCGTAACTGCGATTGGCCGCGACGTCGTCGTAGTTCAGGTAGTCCACGATCTGCGGCACACCCCCGAGCAAACGCGAGAGCACGACGGAGCCGGTGCCCGCTGTCAGCCGGAAGTTGGCGTGCCATTCGGTGGCGGTGCTCTCGCCCGGCTCGCCATCGGCGATCACCGTGCGGAACTCCCCCGGTTGCAGAACCGCGTCGGCGGGAAGTGCCCAACGCGCCAGGTCGCCGTAATCGTCGGAGAGATACAGGCCCGCCAGCGACAGCGGCGCCGCACCGGAGTTGTGAATCTCGATCCACGGTTCCCGCTCTCCCTGATTGTCGGTCGCGCCGGAGATGTTCGACGGTAGGACCTCGTTGAGCCAGACCGGCGGATACGGTTCGAGCGGGATGGTCACGGCATTGGCGGCGCCCGGAGTCGCATTCACCACCACGGGTCCCGAGGGCGCGCGCACGTTGACCACGGCGCGGAAACCCGAGCTCAGACGAAACTGCAGATTGCCCGCCAGATTGGTGGACGGGAGGTACCAGAAGCTCAACGTATAAGTGGCTGTGCTCGTGAGGTTGCTCACATCCTGGAAGAGGTACTGCGAGGCGCTGCCCTGGGGCTGAAAGCGAAGGTCAAGGCTCGAATTGCCCGACAGCTTCACCGCGCTGCTGATGGCCGTGTTGGTGCCGTTGGTGCCCTGAATCTTCCAGGCGGGAGCCAGTGGAGATTCGAAGTCGCCGTTCACCAGAAAATTCTGTCCCACTCCCGGCACCGTGCCGGCCACCAGTCGCATCTCATCCAGGTAAACCTGCCCGGGCGAGTCCAGGTAGAGCAGCAGACGCGAGCCGCCGGCCACGCCGGTGAACGAGTAAAACCGCCACCCGGCGCCGTCGTTCCAGTTGCTGACCCGCGCGTTGTCCTGCGCCGGGTCGATCAATTGCAGCGACGAGCCGCCACCGCGAGCCAGGGACGGCCACGGAGTGCGCCCCTCGTACTTGACCTTGTCCACCACGATCTCCTCGCCGGGCATCGCCCCCGGCCGCAGCAGCGTCAGCGTCTCGCCCCCGTTGTCCAGCGCTCCCTCGAACTGGGCGGCGAAAGGGGTGATGCTGCCATACAGCTTGGCGTACTCGGCGCGGTTGCGGCCCAGCACAAGATACGACCGCGGTGGCAGCACCATGCCGGGGGCGAAATCGAAATCCAGTCCGTTCAACCGCCAGCCCCCGAGATCGAACGTGAAACTCGGATGACGGTTGAACAGCTCGATGAACGAGGCGCCCTGCGCCGGCGGGTCGAACATGATCTCGTTGATCACCACGTGGCCTTCGGGGTCCGGCGTGGCCCCCGTGTAATCCACCACGTTGACGCGCGTGCCAAGGACGTTGCCCCGACGGTCCACGGCCGTGATGACCAGCGTGTTGGTCCCGGTGGTCAACGGCACGCGGATCGCCCACGTCGTCGGGTTGGCCTGGCTGCCGGTCCACGTGATCGGGTAACTGGCACCGTTCACGAGGATGTCCTTCGCAGTGATGGGCGCGGTGCCGGTAATGGTGACAGAGTTGCTGGAGGAGGTGGTGACGGCCGGTGTGGCGACGTTGAACGTCGCGTTGGGAATCTGCGAGAGGATGAAGGCGCGGCGGGCGTTGATCCAATCCTTCATCGCCTGCGGCGAATCCACCGGCACCTCGTTGGCCTGGAAGGCGGCGTAGCGAGCGTCCACGAGCGGGCTGTAACTGGCCGGCAGCATCGGACCGTCCACCAGGTCGCGCATGGCACCCCAGAACTCCCGGACAAAAGGCGGATGGGAATAGAAGCGCGTGATGACCGGGTCGCCGTCCGCGCCGCTGGTATCGAAAATCGGCTGGGTGGTGCCGTCGCTGCCCTTGCCCAGGACGAGGTCAAGGTCCCACAGCACCATGCGCCAGGGGCCGCGCTCGGGTTTGTAAGCGTAGCAGTTCTTGCCGCGCCGATAGCCGTAGGTATCCCAGTTGCCGACCGCATGCTGGAGGGCGAAGTGGCGCATCCACTGCGGCACGTCGCACAGCCCCTGCACGGCGCTGGTCAGCGGCTCCGGGCTGGCGGCGTTCACCGCATCGACGAGTGCGAAGAGATCGGCGAAATCGTTCGGCGCCGTGCGGGCCCTGGGCCGCCAGGTCCAGCGGTAGCGTTCGGTGCGCTTCTCGCCTCCCACCAGAAAGTTCTGAAGCGTGCAGGTGATGTAGTTGAAGCCGGCCCCGGCGTCGTTGAACTCGAACCAGTCCTCGATCTTGTGCAGCCGGCCATTGGCATCGCCCGGGTAGTAGGCCTCAATGACATCCTGGTTCGGCTGCTGGTGATCGAAATAAATCATCCCCCGGGGTTGACCGTTCATGACCACGAAGACGTGGCGCTTGTGGTTGAAGCCGAGGCCGATCTTGCGCGCCAGCCAGTAGGCGGTGGTTTCCGCCTGCGCGCTCACGTCATTCTGGAAGAACGACTGAACCGCATTTTGGCCGTTGAGCACGAATTCCGTCGTCCCGAGCAACGGATCGTCACTGGGGAAACCCACCTCGTAGTCGCAAATGATCGAACCGAGGGGACCGTTGTACTCCGGCGTGTGGAAGGGCGAGCCGCTGTAGAGCGTCTCCGCGTTGTAGATCACGCGGGCATTGCCATAGACGAAGGTGCAGTCGATGCCGTCGTTGGCGTTGCGCTCCCGCAGGTTCCAAAAGGCGATGTTCGAGGAGGTCAGCCACATCCGATAGGTGGTGATACTGCCCGGACGCAATGACTCGCCGAACCGGACCAGGCACTCACGCGCCGGGGCGTCGCTCGGGAAGCGGCTCGCCGCACCGGCGTTCGAATCATCCACCGCCACGATGTGGAAGGCCACCAGCGTGCCTGCCGACTGGCCGGGAATGACCGCCGTGTAAACACCGTCACCCGGGATGGCGTCTGCCCCGCCGCCGTCCACCATTCCGACCGGGGTCAGCTCCGTCGCTGGATCCACCCGGTAGTAGAGGGTCACGTTGGCCACACCATCGGGGTCGGCCACACGGGCGGTCACCACCACCGGCTCACCGGCCGCCGGCAGGAGAGGAGCGTGAACGGCTTCGCTGATGGCCGGCCCTGCGTTCGGGATGCGGCGGCTGTTGGGCGCACCGGGTGTGCCGAGGTTGGTCGGCACGATCAAAGTTCCCGCGCACTCAAGCCATTGCCCGCGAATGCGGAGGAGAAGGTTCGGGTCACCGCGCAACCAGCGGGCCCAGGCGCGCAAGGTCGCCTGATTCGTGCCCCCCGTGGTTAGCGGAGCGATGGCAGTGCGAATGCGATTGGCCCCCGCGTCCCCGCGCTCGGCCGCGATGACGCGCAGGCAGGCCGCCCCGCTGCGCGCTCCCTCCGTCTGCACCGTCGTCCGCCGATGCGTGCCCTGAAAGAACCAGTTCGCCCCCCCGGCTTCAAACCCCGGGTCCGTGACGCGATTCGTTCCGCCGTTACCGCGCACCTCGACGTCATCGATGAGACACTCTCCGGGTCCTTCGAGAAACATCTCCAGTCTATCCGGTCCGCCGTTGGCTCCTCCCATGCCCAGATCGACCAGGCCGGTGCGCTCGACCAGGGTCCAAGGCGCCTTGGCAGACTCATCGCTGTCGGCCCAATTGGCGGCCAGCCGGTTATCCGCCTGAGGATCGATCAGTTCCAGGGAACTGCCACCGCCATCGCTCCACCGACCCCACCGCCCACCATCGCCATAGGTCAGTTCCTCCACGACGACGTGCAGCAGATTCGTCGTGATGACAGGGCCATTGGTGACGAGGGTGATCTCCGCCATGGCCAGCGCCAGGCGCTCGCCGCCGTTGGCCAACTGGCCACCATAGTTGCCCACCACCTGCGATGGGGCCAGACCGGGATAGCGCGCCAGCAAGTTGGTCCGGTCCTTCGCCACGACAAGATAGCCGCCGGGAGCGATCGAAGTCCCGGCCGGGAAGGTGAAGTCCACGCCCGCGTCGAACCGCCACTGACTCAGGTCCACCGTCGTCGCGCCGCGGTTGTAGAGCTCGATATATTCATCGCTCTCCCGACCCGAAATGGGGTTGTACATGATCTCGTTGATCACGATGCCGCGCTCGCGTCGGGCAGCGTTGGAGGCACCGGGCGTGGTTGTGTCCAGTTCGCACAAGTCCCCTTCTCCGTCCGGCTGGAGGCCCCGTGACACGCCGCGCGCCTGCCCGCCGAAGCGCACCACGTCCAACACGCGAGTGCGATTCGAGTTCACCAGCAGGATTTCCTCGCCCTCGGAACGCAGGCTGAAACCGAGTTGCGTCTCGGTGAACGCCAGGTGGCTGCGCGGCCCGAGCACGGTGCCGTCCGCGATTCGATACTTGTTCGTTCCAAAATCATCACTCAACCAGCAGCCGGAAAGATCCACGGGCATCTGGCTGCGATTGAACAGCTCGATCATGTCCTCCGCCGGCGCGTCGGTGTTGGCAAGAAACTCGTTGATGACGACGGCATCGAGCGGATCGGCCTCGAACACCTCGCGCCGGCCGGGCGAGCCGCCCACGCGCCCACTGGCCGCCCAGGCCTTGACGTTGCCCTCCCCGTAACTGGGCCGGGCCAACACGAGTGAGTGGCCGGCCCCATCGGCTGCCGCCGGCCAGGCTCCCTCGCTGTCGTAATTCACCTCGAGCAGGTGAGCGCCCAGTTCGTTCTCGAGGCGCACCGTGCCGCGGGAGTTGGGCAGGTTCTCGGCGGTGACGTTGGTCACGCAGCCGGTGACATTGGTCACGCCCCCGGCGACGTTGGTCACGCAGCCCACCACGTTGGTCGCCATGCGCCAGGGGCCGAGCACACCGGTGAGGCCGTAATAGTTTTGGACGGAGACAGGATCGCGCGCGACGACCAGAAAGCCGCCACTGGGCAACAGCGTGCCGGCCGGAAACTCGAAATGCACGTCGCCATCGATCCGGAACCCGCTCAGGTCTTCGACGTAATCCTGCCCGTTGAAAATCTCGATGTATTCGAGGTTCATCCCTGGCACCTCCGGCGGGTGATACATGATCTCCGAGATCACGAGTCCGGTGCGGCGTGAACTGGGACCCAGCGGCTCAAAGGGCAGCGACAGGCTGTTAACGACCGTGCCGCCAACGGCAGTCTGTGGCTCACGGAGCCGCGCCGTCGCCGTGGTGTTGGTCTGATGGCTGTGGACGGCGAAGCCCACGAACACACTGTCAGGCATGGCCAGCGTCGCCGAGCCAAGCCGCTGCCACACCTGACCATCCAGGCTGCCCAGACCGGTGAACACGTTACCCACGCGCTGGAGACGCAACCACGTCCGGGGATGATTCACCGGCATGGAGCCCATACTGGTCGCCGCGGCGGTGGCGTTGCTGCGGCTTTGGAATCTCACGCCACCGAGACTGGGCGACGCCAACACGCCGGCAAACATCGAGTTGGCCGTCCCCTGCACGCGCGCCATCAACCCCGCCTCGCTGTAGCCATCTGACAGATCGAGCGACTCCACACGCACCATGACATCGAAATCGCCCACGAACGGCCTGGCATGAAACCCAAAGGCGTCGTTGGTGCCGCCGATATCCAGCCCCTGACCGGCAATATCGTAGCCGCCAACCACGGGCGTGACGGAGCCGCCGGCGCTGAACGGGCCGATGTTCGTCAGGGCGAACGGCTGCGCCGTGAAGACGATCTGGCTGCCGGGCGCGATGACGTTGGCCGCGGCCGCGCGGTCGCGCACACCGTTCACGGCCAGCGTGTAACTGGCACCCGGCACCAGCTCGGGCGTGGCCAGCAGCACCGATCGCCCACCGGCATCCAACGTGGCGGTGGCAACCGCCACCACCCCTTCCGGCCCGGTGAGGGTGTAGTTGGCCAGATCCTGCGCCGACGTGGGCTCGATCTTCTCATTGAACGCGACACTGACCGCGTCAAGGCGGGTCAAGGAGGACTGCGAGGAGGCCGCCGCGCCGACCAACTGTGGAGGAGCAAGATCGGGGATGACGGAAAGGGTGGCGTTGGTGCTCCGTTCGCCGGTGTTGTTGACGAGATTGGTGGCGAGGACCGAGAACTGCGCACCATCATCAGCCAGACGCACCTCCTCAATACGATAGGTGTTGTTCACCGCGCCGGGAACGGGCGCGCCGTCGCGAAACCACTGGAACGAAATCGGCGGATCGCCGGCCGCTTGAGCGCTGAAGGTCACCGGACCGCCTTCGAGAGCGGTCTGGTTGGAGGGGCTGAGGGTCAGGCGCACCGGGCCGGTGAACTGCCCGCGCTCGAGGTTGTAGTTGTGCAGAACCTGCGAGGGAGACAGCACGCCATCGTGGATGCGCACCTTGGCGATGTAGAGGGAGCCGCGCAGGGTGGGAGTGACCGTGACGCCGTCGGCTTCCAGTTGGGCAGCGAGCTGGATGGAGGTGTTGGCGTGGGTGTTGATGATGCTCCCGAGCGATTCGCTGTTGGCGAGCACGCCATCCGCATAAACCCGCGTGGTGCCCCCGTCGTAGGTGTAAACGAGGTGATGCCA
>DATLZF010000198.1:0-5693 GCA_035574135.1 Candidatus Methylomirabilota bacterium | reverse complement strand
CCGCTGCCGCGGCGCCGCCACGGGGGCCCACAAGCCAGTTTAGCTCAGTGGTAGAGCAACGGTTTTGTAAACCGTCGGTCGTCGGTTCGAATCCGACAACTGGCTCCACCTTCACGAGACTCGCGGTCCGATGCCCTTGGCAAGCCCGCGGCAACTCCCGGATTGCACGGCTTCCCTGACTTCGACTAACGTGCGGCCCGTTTCGCGCATGAAAATCTACATTGATGGCAAATACTTCGACGAGAGGTCGGCCAAGGTGTCGGTGTTCGATCACGGCCTGCTCTATGGAGACGGCATCTTCGAAGGCATCCGCGCCTACAACGGCCGCGTCTTCAAGTTGAAGGAGCACATCGACCGCTTGTTCTACTCGGCGAAGGCCATCCTGCTCGACTTGCCGATGTCCCCTCCTGCCCTCATGAAGGCCGTGGTTGAGACGTGCCGGCGCAACAAATTGCGCGATGGATACATCCGGCTGGTGGTAACGCGGGGCGTCGGCGGCCTCGGTCTGAACCCAAATCGATGCAAGCGCCCCTCGGTCATCATCATTGCCGACAAGATCCAGCTCTACCCGCCGGAGTACTATCAAAAGGGTCTCGAGATCGTCACCGTGCCCACCACTCGCAACCTGCACAGCGCGCTCAATCCAGCGATCAAGTCGCTCAATTACCTGAACAACATCCTGGCCAAAATCGAGGCGAACATCGCGGGCTGCGAAGAGGCAATCATGCTCAACGCCGAGGGCTACGTGGCCGAGTGCACCGGCGACAACCTGTTCCTCGTCAAGGACGGCCGGATGTTCACTCCCCCCCTTTCCGCCGGCGCGCTTTACGGCATCACGCGGGGCGTCGTGATCGAGATGGCCCGTGAATCGGGCATCGAAGTGGGCGAAGTCAACCTCACTCGCTATGACGTCTTCAACGCCGACGAGTGCTTCCTCACCGGGACCGGCGCCGAACTGATTCCGGTGGTGAAGGTGGATGGACGGGGCATCGGCTCCGGCAAGCCCGGCCCCATCACCAAGAGCTTGGAGAAGCGCTATCGCGCCCTGACTCAAGTGTCCGGCGAACCCATTTTCGGGTGAGCAGCCCCGCAATGTGGCACGCGGACCTTGGTGCCGCGATCGGGTTGGATGTGGCCTGCCCCCATTGCCCTCACTCCAAGAAGGGCGCGCAGCGAGTCTAGGGCAACCTTGCAACCCACCGGCGCGCTCCTGTAACCAAGCCGGTCTCCGCCCTGTCGTTTTAAGTGAGCACCTGCCCTCCTGCCAGAGACTTGGCGGCCGACGGGGCAGGCAAAAACGTTCGGCCGGCCCCGTGTTTGCCCGCGGACCCCGTTGCCCCACACGCGGCCAGTGCTAGCTTGGCAGGCTTAATATGAGATGTATCAGACTGACGCTGGTAGCCGCGATGGCGGTGCTTTGGGCGGCTGCTTGTGACTGTCAGACTGCGGGGGCGGCAACGCACCGGGTGGAAATCGGCGAGTACTTTTTCCGACCGAACGCGATCACCATCGCGGTCGGAGATTCGATCACGTGGACAAACATCGGCTCCGTCGATCACGACACGACCAGCGGGATCCCTCCCACGGGCACTCTCTGGGAGAGTGACACGATCGATCCCCGCGGCACGTTTCAATTCACCTTCTCCAGCGCCGGGTTCTATCCCTACACGTGCGCGCGGCACGCCAACCGCAACCAGACGGGCTCGGTGAATGTGGCCGTGGGACCGTTGATCCCCCCGACGGTCAGCATCACGAGCCCTGCATCCCCCAGCTTCTTCGTGGCGCCGGCATCGTTCACCCTCGAAGCGACGGCGCGCGACGCGGATGGCCAGGTGACCAGCGTGCAGTTCTTTCGCGGCACCAATGCACTGCGAATCACGAACTCGGTCGGGATCGATACCACTGCTCCGTTCAGCACCAATGTCTCGCAATTGCAGGCCGGCACCCACTTCTTCGTGGCCGTGGCAAGGGACAACATCGGTCTGCTTTCCACGTCCGCCGTGGTGACTGTGACCGTGGTCGGCCAGGGCACCACCACCGTGGACATCACCAACTTCACCTTCTCGCCCCAAACCGTCGTCATTGCGGCCAACGCCCAGGTGATCTGGCGGAACCGCGATGCGGTCGGGCATACGACCACGGGCGATCCCAACAGTCTCGAGGCCCTCTGTGGGCCCGATTCTGTTCTTTCCGCCACGCGCTCCTGCACCAACCGCTTCCGCACACCGGGCATTTACCCCTATTACTGCTCGATCCACCCTTCGATGGTCGGCACAGTGGTGGTGCTCCGTGTCAGCAGCACACCGATGGTGCACCTGACCAACCCCGCGCCGGGGGATGTCTTCGTCACGAACAGCTTGATCACCCTCGCCGCCGAGGCGTCAGACGCCAATGGCATTACCAACGTCCAGTTCTTCAATGGCGTGACGCCCTTGGGCTCCGTAACCACCAGCCCCTACATCCTCACCCTGAGTAATCTGGCCTTGGGCAACTATCGCGTGGTGGCCAAGGCGACGGATGGTCTGGGCTTGGGGGCCTTGTCCGGCTCCGTCGATTTCTCAGTGATTTCGCCCTCTCCCATCAACCTCTTCAACCCGACCTTGGAAGGGGGCATTTTCCGTTTCCATTACACCGCCGACCCCGGGTTGACCTATCTGATCGAGGGTTCCATCGCCCCGGGGCAGCCCCGGCTGTTCGAACCCGTCGGAACCAACAAAGCCACTTCCAACCCGACGATATTCGCCGATCCGGAGCAACGGTCGGCTCGTCAATACCGCGTCCGGCTCCTGCCCTGATCGCTCCGCCGCGGCGACCCCGGCAAGGCAGAGCCGTGGGGAAGGTCGAAACAAGCTTGGGCGGCTGAACGAAAACCAATCACGCCTGCGCAGCCCATGAACGCCCACGATCCGATGCGCAGTGCGAAGCAAGCCACTCATGAGCGAAACAGACTCTTCACGGCAACTTGGGGAGGCCAACTGAGCTGACCAAAACGGCACCGCGTCCAGCCAACACCGAGCACGACCAAGTTGGGCCGTTTCCTCTCCCCGCCGCGAGACCGCTGCCGCCACGGCGGAACTCCTTTGAAGTTCATCCCGCCATTACACGGAGAAAAAAAGAGATTCGGGCAACAGACGCCAAGGAGGTGGGGGTTGGGGAACCCCGCTGAAGAAACGTTCTGCTACCCGAATCAAAATCTCAAAAGAACATCGCCACCGGCCAGCCGCACCGGTTCGTCCCTAACTTCGAAACGAAGATGTGCCATGCCAGCCAGCTTGCACTATCCGTAGTATCACCCGATTCTTCAGTCGAGAACTACGCAGGGGCGGATGAACCCGGGTCTGCATGAGCACCAGCGGGCGCCCGACTTCTTTCCGGCATGGCACCATGAAATCAACCACGCTCATCGGATTCATCTGCAGGGCCGCCAGCGGTCGTGGGCGAATCAGGCGGACCTGGCCTTTGAACACGACGTTGGGGGACGACTCGACGGTCGAATAGATGAGGATCGTCTCACTGCCGGAGATGATGGTGTGGTTGGGAACGGGAAACCACGATGACACGCCGAGGCTTGTGTTGAACTCAAGCCCGTACAACCGAGTCATTCCCTCGCAACCGCGACCGGTGGCCCGTGGGGCATAAAAACTCACGAGCTTCTCGCGGTGGTCCCGGGTGATGGTGCGGCGGAACACGTCATGCGGAGGACGGCCGGGATCGTTGCCCGCAAGGTAGCTGTTCCACAACGACTGACCACTGGCTCCCACACTACCCGGACCGTGGCCGAGGTTGCCAAACTGCGCCAGTTCCCAAGCGTCAGGCAGACCATCGCCGTCGGCATCGCCACTCACCACGGTGCCCAAGTCCACGCGACGGAAAGCTCCCCGCAGACTGACGGTGAGGCTGGTGATGAAGAGGTCACCGTTCAGTCGCTCGCCACCGGATCGATGCGATCGTTGGTCTGCGTCGCTGCGCCATCGAGGACCGGTGTGAGCGATTCAAGCTTACACGGACCGAGTAGTGGTCGCCCAAACGAGCCACCCTGCCCATGACGTAGCGGGCGATCGCCGCACCGTTCGGAGTCCGGTGAACTTCCCAACCACGTCGGAATCGCCGGCCGTGACCGGAACGCCATTCCGAGTGATGACGCCAAAGAAAACGTTGTCCGGCTGCGGCAGCACGGCTTGGACAAACGGCGCCCATAAGAAAAGAAGCCCGCCCACATCGCCAGCAGGCGCGCCCGGGCCGAACTGCGGCCTGCCGGATCCTGCCGTGCCGGATTCGGGATCCCCGACACCGCGCCAGCGCAAACACCGGGCCCCGGCGATGGAGCGGACAGTTTGATCCCGGATCCAGTCTGGGTCAGTCGAGTCTTTTCACAGGGCGATAAGATCGGTGCTGGAGCAACAGCGAGTGGCGAGCCGCTCAGTTCCCCGCGTAGCCGCACGTCTGGAAACAGATTTTGATCTCGTTCACGTCCCGGATGTAATCCACTGCGGTGAGCCGTTGCGAAAACATCTGACCAGCCCCCATTTTTCGACCCAGGTGCAATGAGAGATTGGGTTGATTGTTCTTGGGAGTTCGCGCTGGCGTGCGGAGCGAGTCCGACGAGCGGAGCGCGCCGACCTGCGCGCAAGCGGGCTCATCCACGGCAACACGGGCCTCGGCCATGGCGGCCTCGGCGCGGTGGCACAGCTTGTCGCGCGCCTCCGGCGGGGCCGACCGGGGTGCTTCGATGAAGATGACGGCGCCTCGCGCCAGGGAGGGGGGAGGCCACGGCCGGTCACGCCAACGGGCGAACTCAGTCCGCCGTAGCCCCCAGCAGGAACGGCCCGGCCCTCGTGCCAGCGGCAACGGAGTCGATGTGTTCGATTGGAACCTCGGGGCGAGGATTCACCAAGTGGACAGGAACAGGACGGTGTGCTGGCTCCGGGCCAGGCTGATGAAATTGGCGCCGGCCCACACCGGGCACGGCGCAGAGGAGCGGATGGAGGTGGCGAGCTCTGGCGGGACCTGCCAGTTCCAAACGTCCTCGCCCAACATCACCGGTTTCTCCTCCCGCGTGCCGTCGCGGAAGTGCATCACATGGCGGGCGACCTCAGCGCCAGCCGGCAAGTCGCAGGTCCTGTAGCCCAGCCCCACCAGGTTCACGGCATGGAGGAACGGCAGGCGTTGACAGGCCAGCTCCACACGAATGCCGGCGGCGGTGCCGAAGGGGAGGTTGGCAAGGGAGGTCTGGAACGAACCTGGCGGATCCCCGGTCGCGGCCATGCGTGCGCTTCGCGCATCTTGCGGGGAATTCCAGCGTGCCCCCTCCACACCTTGCTGCTCCGTGCCGGGAAGCTTGCGGACAACGACGCCTCGCTGCCGGCAACTCACGGCCCTTGCTGATGGGCTCTCGTCGCGCCGCATCTTCACAGCCCGATGATGCAGAGGATTCTCGTAAGACCGCGACGGATGGCCCTTCGCCACGAGGCAGCGAACCGGCGGCCTTTCCATTCAGAGCAAGGAGCCCACGCCGGTCATTTGGCTCCGCAGATGCTACCGCGTTTTCCGCAGCCCGAGATCTAAAGGAACACGTCCGAATCGCGAGGAATCCGTGTGAGCGGAGTCTTGCCGTTCCCGCCCTTCGGGTGGTCAAGACCGTTCAACATGATCTCGAAGACTGCTGCGGCTGATTGGCCGCGGCGGGAAGGGTT
>DATLZF010000197.1:0-8733 GCA_035574135.1 Candidatus Methylomirabilota bacterium | reverse complement strand
CCCCGCCGGCCGGCCTTGATTCTTCCACTTGATGCCACTCCTTCGAACCCCGCCGAACGCGCCGCCAACTCCCGCCCATCGTTCGTCCCTCCTGCGCAAAACCGTGGTCGCTGTAACCGGTGGCACGGTGCTGATGGTGGGGGTCGCAATGGTCGTGCTTCCCGGCCCGGCCGTCGTTGTCATCCCGGCGGGCCTCGCCATCCTGGCCACGGAGTTCCTCTGGGCGCGGCACGCACTGCGCAAGGCCAAAGAGATGGTCGCGCGAGCGATCCGGGCAAACGGAGGAGGCCAACCGCCCTCGCCGAACGACACCGGCCCCGACAGGTCGGAACACTCAAGCGCAACGGATGAACGGCGCCGCGGATCCTCGCAGAAACGGTCCACCTGAACGTTCCCGGCGGCCACGACCCGTCGAGCCGCCGCGTCACCCGGAACGACCGGAGCGGTGCAAGATCGCTGTTGGCCGAGCCACGGGCACGCCACTCCCACAGCGGATTGATCCCGACCGCCCGGCCCGTCACGTTCCCAATCCCGGCTTCCCAACGTGCCGCGGTTCGCGAGAGCCGTCAGGACGCGCGCACATTTCAACGGCAATGCTCAAGTCAGTGCACCTCGATCGGGATGCTCTGCGAGTGGCTGCTGAATTCCGGGGCATACAGGCACTGAATCTCGGCCACCCCGGTCTGGTAGCGACCCCGATGCTGCACCCGCGTCGAGTACTCGAAGACGTAGGTGCCCTTGGGCAGGTAATCGATGAAGAAATGGCTGGCCGTGTCACGTGTGGATTCGTAGTAGGCCAGCCCGTCCTGATACTTGTATTGGCTAAGGACGTTCACCGGTTCCGTGCCGCTGCCACGTCGGTCCTTGAGGTGCACGTATTCCATGTCGCGGTCCACTCGCAGTTCGAGGCGCACCACCAGTTCGTCGCCCACCGCCACGACGCCGGTCACCGGCCGAAGTTGCGGCCCCTGCTTGGTGTTCACCTTGGTGAAAAGGGATTTGGTCAGCTTCAGCGGCGTCGCCGTGTGCAGGGTGACCTTGCCCATGTCCTCCAGGTATTGCCAATGCACGCCCCCCCAGGCGACGCCTTCGTCCCGCTTGCGCACAACGATTTCACCCAAGACGGCTTTAATCTCCGGCCCGGTGAAGCGCCGCTCCTGAAAGCCCGTTCCCACCTCGACGGAAGGGCTTCCCCGCCCCCGGCTCTCACTGCCGGGCAAGGGCTGGAGCGCAGGCGAGCCGAGAACCGGTTGCCCGCCCAGGCTGACCTCCACCAACGCGTCGCTGGCGAGGATGTCGCGCCCGCGCAACAACAGCGCATAGACGGCGTCCGCCGTGGCCTTGGTCGTCTTCCAATCCTGCGTTTGCTTCTGCTTGAGCAACCAGACCCGACATTCCTCCACGGCGGTGGCGTCGCCCATGACTTCGTCGAAGGCCTCAATCATCAGCGCCTGCGTCTCGATCGGCGCGCCATACCACCACCAGCTTGATTCCGTGTCGCGCCAGAACATGCCCAACTCGTCGCTGGTCACGCTGCGTTCCTTGATCGAACGCATGATGCCCTTCGGCGTGGAATCTCGGACGAGTGGAAGGAAGGAAGCGTTGAACCGCTGGAGCGCCAGGGCGAGATGGCCCTGGGACTGCCGGTGAGCCAGCTTGAGCCAGTGCTTCCGCGATTGGGCAAGGAAGAACTCCACCGCGCGGCGATGCGGCGCCGCAATCGGCACGTCCTTCAAAAAGAAACTCCGACCGTAGAGATACAGGGCATCCGTCGCGCTCGGCACGTAGTCCTCCGGGTCCGACCCTTGCTGGATGCGCTCGTAATGCTCGCTCATCCACGCGTCGAGGCGGTGCACCGAACGGAGCGCCGGTGTGACATCCACTTCCGCGCCCAGATGCCGCAGGCGCCCAAAGCCTGTCGTGATGTAAAGGGTGATGTAATCGTTGCCCGGCCCGCCGGGGAACCACGGCCACGCGCCGTTGGGCAGTTGCGCCTCGGCCAGTTGCCGCAACGCGCGCGCCGCCTCATCCCGCAAGCGGTTCGCGTCGACCAGCACACCCACGTTGCGCCGCGCCTGGCTTTCGTTCTTCGCCTGCCGCAGCCACGGCGTCTCCTCCAGCAACACGGTCTTCAGGTCCTCGTTCTTCTCCAGCGGTGAATCGAGAGCCGGCGTGCCCTTCCATTGATCAAACACGCGGCGAATCTTCGGGTCGCCGCCAGCGACGAAACCGGCCAGAACGTTGGCGTAAAACCGGTTGAACGTCTGCTCCGTGCATTCGTGCGGATACTCCATCAGATAGGGCAGCGCCAGCACGGCGTACCAGGCCGGGTTGGAAACCATCTGCACCACGAGGTTTTGGTGCACCAGCGACCTCGATTGGCCGGCCTTGAGCAGCTTCTCGAACTCGAACCGCTTCGTCACCGGCCCGTCTTTGCGCCCACGGATCGGCAAGGGCAACGACTCCGTAACCAGGATACGCCGCGGTAGCACGGGCAGATACCCCTCCTCGCCGTCGGAAAGCCGGCCGGTCGAGGCCACGATCTTGTAGGCGAGGAAGCCGCAGCCGTCCGGCACGTTGATCCGCCACGAGAAGGCGCGCGACTCTTTGGCGGGCAGGTCGAACTCGAGTTCGGTTTTCGCGTTGCCGATCAGCATGTCGGCGTCCGCGCCACTTCGGGCATCGCTGAAAGTCAACCGCACCCGGCCCGACTGGCGGGCGGCGGATTGATTGAGCACCTTGGCGCTAAACTCGATCACGTCGCCCTCGCGGACAAAGCGCGGCGGGTTCGGCTGCACCATCAGGTCCTTGGCCGTGACGGTCTGCGCTTCGAGGTAGCCGGAACGCAGCGCGCGGTCGTGGGCGAAGCCGAGAAAGCGCCATTCCGTCAGCGCCTCGGGCATGGTGAACTCCAGTTTCACCACACCGTCGCGGTCCGAGAGCAACTGTGGAAAGAAAAAGGCGGTCTCGTTGAGATTCCGGCGAGGGCTCACCTGGCTCAGATCGGGACGCGACGCCCCCGGGCCCTCGATCGAAACTCCGGCCGCGTTGGTGGCGACCTCGCTACGATCAAAGAAGGCTTCGCCCGCGGCCAGCCGGTCCTCACTCAGCGCCATCCGTGCGGGCGTCGCCGCAGCAGCCAGTTCCGCCACCCCCTCCACAGCCGCATCTGCCACCATCGCGCCGCGGGCGACGGTCATCTTCATCAGCCCGCGCGCGCCCCACTCGTATCCCCACAGGTTGGCCACCAGATCGTCGGGCAGGCGCCGGTAGCGCCAGTCCACGGCTGCATGGTCGCGGTGCCACTGCCCGCGCAGATGTTGAAATCCCTTGGGACCGTTGGCGAAGCCCCCGTGGGCCGAACTGTGATCGACGCGAAAAATATCGAAGCGGCTTCGCCATCGATGGGGCAGGAACTGATCGAGCGAAGCGTCGTAGAGCGCGGCCACCAGCTCGGCCGAGCCGACGTCGCCAGGCGGGCGCGGGACACGGTTTGAGATGGTGAGCGTCCAGGTCTCTTTCTGGCCCGGCCCCAACTTTGAGGTGAAGTGTTCCCACTTGAGGGCCAACTCCTTGTTGCTCCACGGCACGGCGACGTGGCGAGTGTTCAGATAGGCACGATTTTCGCGCACCTGGGTGACGTGCAGGTGGAACCCTCCACGCCAGGCCTCGGTGATGGCGTGCCTGATCTGCTGCTGCGTGCGGCCGGGCTGGGTCCAGAATCGCTCGACGATCCGGTGCCGATGCTCAATTTCGATGAAGGCGCGGCCCGCCTCGTAACCGGTGCCCCACAGCGCCATGAACTCTTCGCCCGGCTCGACCGACCACTTCGGCGCCGTGAGCAGTTGGGGGATCTTCAGGGCCAACCGATTCGCGTCGGGTTGGAGCACGCGCAGATCCAGCCGTGCGGTGACCTTCTTGCCAAAGCGATCCGAGGTCTCAAGCACGGCCCGATACAGACCGGGGCCGGGTTTGAACACAAGCTTCGCCCGGCCTGCGGCATCCGTGGTGAAAGACTTCGTCTCGATCACTTCCCCCAGCGGCCAGGCTTTCGGGTTGGCCGTGTCGTCCGCCAAATCGGGCGGTTCATCCGACGCGGGCCGGATCACGCGCGCGGGTTGCTGCACGCGATACAGTTGCACCGTCCCCTCCGCCGGCTGCGGTTCTCCGTCGAGGGTGGCAATTTCGATGTTCACTTCGGCAGGCTTCTCGTCGGCAAGCCATTCCTCCGCGGTCAGCGTGGCCTGCAAGGTGGCGTAACCGACGCGCACGCTCCGTTGCGCCGAGCGCGTCTCGCCCGTGCCATCCGTCACGTCGGCATGGATGCTGAAGTGAAACGTCGGCTCGTTCGTGGGGGACACGGCGAGGTCCGGGTGCGCCGTGAACTCGATGCGGAACGCGCCGTCCGCGCCGGTGCGCGCCGTGCCATGAGCGATCTCCTGGCTGGCATTGTGCCCGCCCAGGCCGCGCCATCCCCACCAACACCACCACGGGAAGCGCACTTCGCGTACGACGTGCCAACGCACCTCGGCGCCGTCGATGGGCGCGCCGGTGTAGCTGCGAGCCAGCCCATGCACGGCGGTTCGCTCTCCGATCCGCGCGGCCTCCTTCGGTGCTTCCAGCGTCACCTGAAACCTGGGGCGCTTGTACTCTTCGACATTGAAGGCAGTCTGGCCGTTCGGCCCGGCCACCACGCGCAGGGAATGCGGCCCCAACAGCCCGCCGGCTGGCGCGGTGAAACTGCCGTGGAAGGAGCCGTAATCGTTGCACCGATGCGATTGCCGCGCGATCTCCTGCCCGTTTGGATTCTCCAGGGCGACGGTCAATTCCTGCCCTTCCAACACCCGGTAATCGTCCGCGTTCTGATCAGCGCGCAGACAGATGCCCTTGTAGCGAATCGTCTGACCGGGACGGTAGAGCGCGCGGTCGGTGAAAAACATCGTCTGGCTGTGCGGCTCGAGCCGGGGCAGCTCCTGAGCCCAGTAGTTGTGCTGCGTGGCGAGGACATCACCGCCATGCCGGGCGCGCAGCAACAGCCCGCGATGCCGTTCACGCCCGGGGGCGAAGTGGAAAAAACCCAATTCGTCCGTGAACACTTTTGGCACGGCCACGTGGTTGCCGGTGTTATCGAGATACCAGCCTTCGACCTCGGCGCCGGCCCGCGGCTCCCCCGAGCTCGCATCGAGCACGAAGCCCTCAAGCTGGCCGGCCCGCGGGCGCACGACCAGCGCCAGGTCGCTCACCCAGACGTCGGTGTAGGTCATCGGATTATCCGCCTCGCGAAACCGTGGCTCGTGGCTGGCGATGATGAAATAGAATCCTTTCGCCAATTCGCGGGGCACCGGCAGGGCATGGGTCCGCTCGCGATAATCGGGCGTCGCCGGCAGGGCCGCGGGCCATTCCAGCGCCGGCTTCCGGCCCAAAAGCGCAGCGCGCTCAGCGTCGTTTAGGTTCTCGGGTCGCCGATGGCGCTTTTGCAGGAACTCGCTCCAATCCCAGGCCACCGCTCGGAACCAGAGGTTTGTGATGTTGCGATAGCGCACCTTCAGGCCCGGCCACGGATCGTTCCAAACCCGTTCGGTGGTGACGTCCGAGGCGGGCGCTTCGATCTCCTGCACGAGATTGTGGCATAGCCGCCCGCCGGGGCTGTCGCGATGGGCGTTGAGGCCGCGCAAGGCCAGCGCCCGCGCCGCCACCCAGTCGCCCTCGGACTGGACCACGCGGGCCCAGCGCTCGAGGGCCAGCGCCGAGAGTTCATGATCCGCCCAGCGTTGGGCGAAGGCCTGCAGGGCGTTCTTGTAGAGCGTCGCCTTGTCGTCGCCGGTCGCCGTGTTGTAAGCCCACCTCAGTCGTTCGAGATCCACATCGGCAAAGGCCGAGGGATCCGCGTCGGCGCGGTGGAATTCCAACAGATCGCGAAACAGATACAGCGCTTTCTCGGCCAGTGAAGCCTCCGTGCTCCGCTCAATTTTGCCCCGAAGGAACTCTTCCGCCGTACCGAACAGCGGCACGACGCCATACACCGGCTCGCTCGCGATGAAATCGAGCGCATCCGCCGGCCGGGCGGCAGCCTGCTCGCCGCTGGTGTAAAACTTCAGCGCCTCGTGCGCCACAAAGTCATAGAGCGTGGGGCGGTAGCGGTCGGGCACCGTGCCCTTCTCGATCAGATCGTCGAAATCCGAGATCGGTATCCGCCGCAGGGCCTCCGCCGCGGCCAGGGCGCGCGTGAACATGCGGTCAATCTGGGCGAAGAGCCTGGGCAGATCCCAAGTGGTGAAGTCCGCCCCCGGCGCCTGCGTCGTGGCCGTGCGCCGCAGGAACCGCCAGCGATTCTGCTGAAAGTAGTGCCAGTACCAGGTGGCCTGGATCGTTTCCAGCAATGGCTTGATCGGTTCGGGCGCGCGGCTGATCTCGGCCTCGAGGCGGGTGATTCTCTCCTCGGGTTTGTTGCCCTGGATGGTCCCCTCCAGGACGATTCGCCGCGCGATGGCCTTGGTGGCCTCGGCGTAGGACCGGTCCGCCAAGGCGGCAGCGATGATCGGTTGCAGGTTGCTCACCGCCGTCTGGGGCAACCCCTTCTGGATGGCCTCCTCGACGGTCTTCCATTGGGCCGCCCGTTGGGCAGCCTGGGCGTGGAGATTGGACGGATGGGTCAAGCTCATCAGAACCACTCCCAGCAGTATGCGCAGTCTCATAGCGATTGGGCGACTCGCGGGGTACCCGCCGAACGAACCGGTCATGCTGATGCAAACGCCCGGGCCGGCTCCGACGCAAGCCGAGAGTTGGTCGGTTTCTCGCGGCGAATGCTCCCGCCTGTTCGAGTGCCGGGAACTCAGACAGGCGCTTGCAGCGTTGCCGCCGCCTGGCGAACACGTTCCAGAATCACATCCGCCAAGCCGGGCTCGTTGCCGATGCTGGGCGAGTACCATACACGCTTGCCCTGTCGCTCGGTCGGATTGCGCCAAGTGGGTTGACCGGCTCTGAGGCGTTGCCGAACCCGATCCGCGGTCTCGCCAAGCATGACGGGGATATCCTCGTAAGAGTGAAGGCCGTCACTGATGAAGAATGGCACCATGACGATGTTCGGGGTGCGCGCGAGTTCGTAGCAGGCACCGATGCGGGGCTCCTCCTCCATGAAGACGGCATGCACGTCCGCGTAAAGCCGCCGGGCGGCGATGAGCTCGACCTGCCGCTCAATCGCCTTGCGCGAGTTCTCGTTGTTGCCAGTACCGTGACCGGCGATGAACAACGACGTGTCCGCCGGCCGTGGTGCCCGCGGAAACGGGTGCTGCTCTACGACCTGCCGGGCGCGGGCCACCAACACCTCCGTCATGCGGTCGTGCGTGCCCACCGGCCCGCAGTAGAACAGCGTCTGCCCGCCGCGCTGGCACACCCGGGCGAATCCCCCTCCGGCTGCAGTCGGGAAACCGAGTTCCCGGGGAATCACCTCTTCGGTGAAATAGCCCTCGCTAATAAAGAGGGGCACGATGAAGACGCGCGGGGCAAAGACGCCGCGCAGCACCCCGCAGATGGGCGGTTCGAGTTTCCAGAAGCACTCGCGCACCTCGGCGAAGAGGTTCCGCCGCCGCAGTTCGTCGGCATGCTGGTAGGTCGGCGCGCTGGACTCGGCATTGAGGGTCGAGCCGTGCCCGACGAGCACCAGCGCGGCCTCGGCAAAGTCATCCGTCACGATGACTCGAAGTGTTGCCTCCGCGCGGCAAAGTGCAACCCGCAAATGTGCGGGCACTCGGACGCTTTCGCCCTCGTTGGCGTCCCGAGATTGGAAAGCCGCCCTGCCCCGGGAGGGAGCACGGCGGCTCTCGATTTTCAAGGCCGCCTGCCAGGCGGCGGCAGCGCTCAGGGGCGGGTGCGCAGGATGTCCCGGATCTCGGCCAGCAACTTCTCCTGTGGGGTCGGCTCCGGCGGTTTGGCCGGTACGGGAGCGGGCTCGGCCTCCAGCCGCTTCTTGAGCGTGTTCATGGCTTTCACAACCAGAAAAATGCAGAACGCCAGGATGATGAAGTTGATCAGGACCGTGATGAAATTGCCGTAGGCAAACACGGGACCAACCTTCCTGGCATCCGCCAGCGCCAGTGCGCCGCCAGGGGCGGCGGCGATGGCATCGCTCACCTTTTGCGTCAGGGGGACGTACAGGTTGCTGAAGTCCACGTTGCCGACGGCCTTGCCAACGACCGGCATGATGAGATCCTCGATCATCGAGGTCACGATCTTGCCGAAAGCGCCGCCGATGATGACGCCGACTGCCATGTCCACGACATTGCCGCGCATGGCGAACTCTTTGAACTCCTTGATTAAACCCATAACAAGCCTTTCGGTCAGAGGTTGACGGGCAGTGGAGTCAGAATTTGTAGGCGATGGCCGTGACCCATTTCCAGTCATTCTTCAGCCGGCCAGGGGGCGGCTCGTGGTCGTAAGAGTCCTGCAGGTAAGTGCGCAGACTGAACTGCGTGGTGATTGCGGACTCGAAGCCCAGCTCGGCATTCACGATGTAATTATCCCAGTTGCCGACCTCGGGCAGCACTTCGACGGATTGCCAGACGCGCACCCGCTCGCTGAACTTGTGCTCGAACCGCTCAGCCAGACGCATCGTCGCATAACGGTCATACTTGTTCGCCGCCGGCGAACCCGGACCGCTCGGATCGTCGATCGTCACGCGCTCATAGACGGCGGCCGCACCAATTTCGCCGTTCAGCGTCGTGGCCGGCTTCTTGA
>DATLZF010000196.1:0-3011 GCA_035574135.1 Candidatus Methylomirabilota bacterium | reverse complement strand
AGCAGCCCAATCTTCGTGCGCATCTTCAAGGAGGAGTCGGAGCTCGAGATCTGGAAGATGCGCGAGGACGGGCGCTTCTACCATTTCAAGACCTACCCGATCTGCAACTGGTCCGGCACGCTCGGTCCGAAGCTCCAGCAGGGCGACATGCAGGCGCCCGAGGGGTTCTATACCGTCTCCGCCAGCCAGATGAACCCCAACTCGCAGTATCATCTCGCCTTTAATCTCGGCTACCCCAACGCCTACGACCGGGCGCACGGCCGTACCGGCGAGTACTTGATGGTACATGGCAAATGCCGGTCGGCCGGCTGCTATGCGATGACCGACGCGCTGATGGAGGAGATTTATGCGCTGGCGCGCGAGGCCTTCATCGGCGGGCAGCCGAGCTTCGAGGTGCACGCATTTCCGTTTCGGATGACGGAAGCCAACATGCAGCGCCATCGCGCGAGCCCGCACTACCGCTTCTGGAGCATGCTCAAAGAAGGCTACGACCACTTCGAGGTGACGCGACAGCTTCCCTCCGTGGCGGTGTGCGAGCGCCGCTATGTCGTCAACGTCAGGTGGAGCGGCGGCGAGCTATCGCGGCTCAACCCGAAAAGCCAATGTCCGCCGTTCGAGCGGCCGCCCGTCGTGCCGTTTACTCCTCTCGAGTGGACGCAGCGCGCGAGCGGGGAGGCCCCGCTCGCCGGCGCAAGGATGCGCGCCGCCACAATGCATAGCGAGCCAGGCAACGGTTCCGACGCATTTCCTGCGGGCTTCGACCAACCCAAACTCGGGCGGATGTTCGGACTGGGCGCGTCGCCGTCGTCAATGCGCGATATCACCGCCGAGCGCACGCACTAACCTGCTTCGCCGTCTCCCCGGCGGCAGCGCTGTTGTTAGGCGATAGTACCTGCTCGGCGATCCTGTAATCATATTGCTGGGGATCGACGGCGCCACCGCCGCTAATTGACGGCCGCCCGCGCTACACTGGGTTCGGTGCCAAAACACAGGGGCGGGGAACACATGGGGGCGCTGCATCATATCGTGTTGCCATTGGGGTGCCTGCTGGTCGGAGGCGCCATGGCCGCCCTGGACCCGGCGCCAGCGCGGGCAGTTACCATCGAACTCGGCGATGTCGCCCCTGACCGGATAGAGCGCCAGCGGGCGTTCACCGAGGGAACCCTGCCGCTACCGGGCACGCCGGACCTCGCCCGATTCGACGAGCGGCTGGAGCACAAGGGGTTGAAGCTTGGAGCGCCACTGTTCATCCGCATTTTCAAAGCGGAGTCGGAGTTCGAAGTCTGGTTGCGCCAGGGCGAGCGGTTCGTGCTGCTCGACAGCTACCCGATCTGTCACTGGTCGGGAACCATCGGCCCCAAGCTTTCCGAAGGCGATATGCAGACCCCGGAGGGTTTTTACACGGTCGGGTTGCGCCAACTTCATCACAGCGGACGCTGGCCTCGCTCCCTCAACCTCGGTTACCCCAACAGGTACGATCGCGCCTTGCTGCGGACCGGGTCCTATATCCTGTTGCACGGCGGCTGCTCCTCCAGCGGATGCTTCGCCATGACGGACCCGGTGATGGACGAGATCTACAAGCTGGCGCGCGCCGCCATACGAGCGGGACAGCGCCAGGTCCACGTCCACGTGTTTCCCTTCCGCATGACCGAGGCCAATCTAGCAGCGCACGCGGAAGGCCCGTGGATCGAATTCTGGCGCGAGCTGAAGCAGGGCTACGATGCATTCGAGGCCACCGGTCTACCGCCGCGCATCAACGTGTGCCAGAGGCGCTACGTGGTGGAGCCTTCCCGCGCGCCGGACCTCGTAAATCATGGCATCGCGGCCGATTGCCCGGCGCCGCCGGATGGTCCGCAAGCGTGGAGCCCGTTGCCCACCTCGTTCGCCGCCAGCGCCATCGGGCAGATGCGCGAGAAGGCCGACCCCGGCCAGGTCCGGGCCCAGGACGCCCAGCGCCAGCCGGCGCGCGGCTTCGTAGCTGCGGGCTCACATCACGCGAGCGGCCGGCGCCACGTCACTACCTCGAACGGCGAGCGGCCGGAACGATACGGGGTGGCAACGCTCAATCGTGATTAGCCAAGCGCCACATTCGACCAGGATTCCATCTGTTTAGGCCATGGGAGAGTGCTGTTGCCTGCGCACAACGGGTAGCGTCGAACACAGCGCATGAGCGCCGGGTCCTGCCGCTCGGCGCCGCCAGTCAAACTATGATGTCATGGATTCTGGTGGTGCCTTGGCCGGCACCGCCGGCAGTGCATGGGTCCTATCTCCTCGCAAGCTCCGTTCATGCTTACAGGGTTCCGAGCCACGAGACGTGCGGTTCTGGCCGGATTGCTGACGCTCACGGCGTCCGCCGCCTCGGCAAGGACAGAACCGCCAGAGGTCAATGACGTTGCCAGGTTTCTGGCAGGATTGCCGCTCTCTGCAGAATCCCCCCTCGAGCCGCTGACGCGGGGGCAGGGCTGGCAGCGGCATGCGGCCCAACTCGATGCCGCCTGGAAGGAGATGGAACAACGACAGCTGGCGCGCGTTCGGGCCTGGGCCGCAAAGTACCTGCCGGGGCCCCAACCCGTGCTGTTCTACATGTTCAGCGGTCCAGACTTCCTTTATGCCGACGCGTTCTTTCCAAACGCATCGACCTACGTGCTCAGTGGACTGGAGCCGGTCGGGAGCATGCCCGAACTCATGCGGCTGCCGCATGGTTCGATGCTGCGTGGGCTCAACCAGATCCGCGCGTCGCTTGGAACGGTGTTGAGCTTCAGCTTCTTCATTACGGAGGACATGAAGGCAAAATTGAATGCCGGCGAGTTCGCCGGCACGCTGCCCATCCTCTACGTGTTCCTGGCACGGGCGGGGAAAACGATCCGGGAGACGAGCTTCCTCAGACTGGACAAGGAGGGAGCCGAATTGCCGGTTTCGAGCCGCGCGACGGCAAGCGGCGCCAACGGCGTAAGAATCACCTTCTCGGACAGCGAAGGGCGCACGCAAACCCTCTACTACTTCAGCACCGA
>DATLZF010000195.1:0-2346 GCA_035574135.1 Candidatus Methylomirabilota bacterium | reverse complement strand
ATCGTTGTGGGCCAGCAAGACGAAATGGCCCGGGCCGGCCTGACGGGCCGCGTCTTGGCCGAGCCGCACCTGTACGTGGCCTTCGAGCACGTAATGAAACGCCACCAGCCCTTCGCGCGCCCGGACGCCCGGGCCAAGGTCCTCCGGCTCGACCTTCGAGCGGACGCACCACGGCCCGTGGAATTTCGCCTCCAGGAAAAGGCCTCCTGAAAAGCGCACCACGCGCAACAAGTCAGACAATGCGTCCACGATTCAAAGTGTGTTCGGCGGCGTTTCGGTCATGACTTCCGGCGTTCGAGCCATACCACCCGGGTCAACCTTGTTGCAGTCTGGCGCATGTGCCGGCTGCACCGGCCGCAACAAGATCAATCAACGTATGACTGCGACACAGATTAGAAACGAACGACCCGACACCGCAATCCCGCTCCATTCCGAGACAAGGCGCATCCAGCGCTTCGCCATCGTGATTCGTGACGATGCCTACGACCGCCTGCTCACGCCGCTCACCTTTGCCTACGTCCAGGCAAGTCGAGGAGTGACGGTGGACATTCTGTTTGTGCTGTGGGCCGCGCGGCTGCTGACGGCGGAGGGGGCGCAAGCGGTCAAAATAGATGGCCGACACGCTGCGGAGGAAGCGTGGTTGCGCCAGCGTCTCGCCCGCGATGGCAGCCCGGTGGAAATCCTGGACTTCCTGCAACTGCTCAAGCGAACCGGCTCGGTGCATCTCTACGCCTGCAAACTGGCCGCCGCCACCTTCGGCGTCCGCGAACAAGACCTCATCCCCGAGGCCGACGGCATCGTGGACTCCACCTGGTTTCTGGAGGAGAAGGCGCTCCGGGCCGACCACTGCCAGTATTTTTGATGCCCGACCGAACAACCCAACCACCCGCAACCATGACCAAGTATCGCCATCAATTACCCCAACTCCGCGGTGACCTGTTTCTCACCGACGGCGGATTGGAGACGACGCTGATTTTCCACGAAGGCCTCAGCTTGCCGCACTTCGCCGCCTTCGATCTGCTCAAAGATGAGGCTGGAACACGTGTGTTGCGTCGCTACTTCCATCGTTACGCGGAACTCGCGATCACGCGCGGCGCGGGGTTGGTGCTCGAAAGCCCGACCTGGCGCGCCAATCCGGACTGGGCGGCCAGACTCGGCTACGACGCCGCCCGACTCGCGGAGGCCAACCGCAAGGGCATCCTACTGCTTGAAGAAGTGCGTGCCGAATTCGAGCGGAGCAAAACGCCGATCGTGATCAGCGGCAACCTCGGCCCACGCGGCGATGGCTACCGCGCGGACTCGCGCATGACCGCCGCGCAAGCGCAGGCCTATCACGCCCCACAGGTGGAGGTGTTTGCCGCCAGCCGCGCCGACATGGTGGCCGCCTTCACCATGAATTGCGTCGAGGAAGCCATTGGCATCGCGCGTGCCGCGCGCGCGGCGGCCGTGCCCGTGACCATCTCTTTCACCGTCGAAACGGACGGGCGCTTGCCGTCGGGCGAGACGCTCGCCGACGCCATCACCCGGACGGACGCCGAGACCGCGGCGTATCCCGCCTACTACATGATCAACTGCGCGCACCCATCGCATTTCGCGGGTGAACTGCGCGCGGGCGGCGCGTGGCGCAATCGCATTCGCGGCCTGCGGGCCAACGCCTCGAAACGCAGCCATGCCGAACTCGACGCCTCGCCCGACCTCGACATTGGCAGCCCGGTTGAACTGGCGCAGGAATACCGCGCGCTGCGGGAACTGCTGCCGGGCCTGACCGTGCTCGGAGGTTGTTGCGGCACGGACCATCGTCATGTCGAGGCCATCTGCGCGGCGTGCCATGGTGAAGATAAACGCGAGCCATGAAAACGAACCCTCACTGCATCACGCTGACATCGAAAGTAATCCTCGTCGCGAGCCTCGCGGCCGCGGCCGCGGGCTGCACCACGGCACAACCGCCGGGCGAAATCGTGGCGTGGGCAGAATTCACACTTGCGGCCAACGTCAGCGAAGCCACCATGCTGAAGGCCGCCGATTTGGTGCATGAGAATTTCCTGCGCCAGCAACCGGGCTTTGTCCGTTGGGAATTGTTGCGAGGCAAGGACGGCCAGTGGGTGAACCTGATCCATTGGATGGACCAAGCCTCGGCGGATCGGGCGCTGGAGCGGGTGGACAAGAGCCCGGCATGCTCCAACTATTTCAAGTGCATGGCTGGTCTGGACGAAGCAGTGCCCTTCTATCGCCGCGTCAAAACCTACCCTCGCTGATGTGAGATGAACCTGGCCGACAAGCCGCGCCTTCCCGCCGCACCGCGTTCCATTCGGAAAGGCTCGTCGCTCGCTGACCTGCTTGACAGCG
>DATLZF010000194.1:0-2024 GCA_035574135.1 Candidatus Methylomirabilota bacterium | reverse complement strand
TCTTGCGACGGGTCAGCGCCTCCAGCAAGCGGCCGCAACCGGCCATTTGCGCCGGCGTGAATCGGCCGTCGGCGGCGGTGAGCACGGGCCCCAGCAAAGTCGCGGCGGCTTCGCGATCGTTCACCCCGAGGGCAACGTTGAGCAAGGGCTCGGCGAAAGTCTCGAACACGGCCCCTCCGGCCTGCACGACCGCCTCGACCAGCGACCGCAAATGCGGCACGGCCGAGCTGAGGATCGCCGCGCGCAGGAAGGAATCCTCCGCATGCGCCACCGCCAGCCGGCCAAGCGCGGCGCCCGCCGTCGGCGCGGTCCATTCGCCCAGCGCACAGGCCAGTTGCAGCCGCACCTTGGCGTCGGGGTCTTCGATGAGCCGGCACGCCGCGGCCACGACCTCATCGAGCGAGTGCCGTTCGGCAATGCGCAGCGCGTTGGCGCGCACGCCGGCATGAGCGTCGGCCAGAGCACGGATGAGCCGGGCCGGCTTGAGCGCCCCCAGCCCGTCGAGCACGCAAAGGGCGTGCAGGCGGGCTCGCGGGTTCGCACTGGAGGCCAGCAACTGCTCCAGCGCCGGCACGACATCGACCGCCGCGCGCCAGAGCAACATCATGTGTGCCTTGTCCCGCTGCCATTCGTTCGGGGAGTCCAGGGCCGCCACGAGAGCGGGAGCGTCGAGCCGGTCCAGTCGCGGGATCCGCCGCGGCGGGCGGCCGACCGGGAAGACGCGATAGAGCCGCCCGCGATCGTCACCCAGCCGGTAGTGCGGGAGCAACTCGGCGCGTCCCTGCTCGGGCAGCCATTCCGGGTGCTCGATCATGTAGCGATACATGTCCACCACCCACAGCGCGCCATCCGGCCCCGTGCGCGTCATCACCGGCCGGCACCACCGGTCCTCGCTGGCGAAGAAGTCCACCCGTTCCTCCTCGGGCGCGCGACGGGCGGCGAAGCTCGCACCGGCTTCAGAGATGAGGTTGTGTTGAACGAGATTGTGGAAGGGCTCGCACGTGAAGGCGTGCTGTTCCGACGCGCCCGGCGAGTCCGGGCCGAAGAGCAGTTCGTCCCGATAGATCATTCCGCTGCACGCGGACGTGAAGTGGCCCGCTTCGGTGAAGGAGTGGTATCGCTTCTCCTGGGCGCTCACCGGCCAGACCGGCGGGTTGAGGGGCCCGACCACTTGATGCGTGGGGTCGGGCGCCGGCGCGTGGGGGTTGCGACGCAGATAACGGTCCGCCAGCACGTAGTGCCAGAGCGGACGGGAATTCTGCGTGCCGAACCAGCGGCCCCAGTCATCGCGATTGCGCCCGAACTGGGACGGCCCGCTTTCCGGCTCCAGTTCGCCCGTGTCCGGACGGAAGCGGAAGTCGAGCGCGCCCACTGCGACCTCGCGGCCTGTGCGAAGGGAACGCAGTTTGTTGCCAACCCCATGTCCGCGATGATGCCCACCGGCCGCGCAATAGACCCAGCCATCGAGACCCCACCGCAGCCCGTTGGCGCGAAGCTGCTGGTTGCCCTCCAGCAAACCGCGGAGGAGCACTTCGCGCGCGTCGGCGCGTCCGTCTCCATCCATGTCGCGCAGAAAGAGAACCTCGGGCGCCGCCGTCACAAGCACGCCGTCGCGCCAGGTGAGCAGCCCGGTGGGAAAGTTGAGGCCGTCGGCAAAGAGCGTTTGCCGGTCGTAACGCCCATCGCCATCGGCGTCCTCCAGCACGCGAATGCGTCCGCCGGGCTTCCCCTTTCCGTCCATGCCGAGCGGGTAGTCGGCCATTTCCACCACCCACAAGCGTCCGTCCGGCGACCAGTCGATGGCCACGGGATCGATGACGAGCGGTTCGCTCGCGACCAGTTCAACCGCGTAGCCGGGGCGAACGTGAATCTTCCGCAACGATTCCAAGGGCGACAGCGGCGGCGAAACCGGGCCGGCCGCGACCGGCGGCACCGGAGGCGTCAGGGCCGAGATCCGGTAGTGGGCGGCGATCTCCTCGACGCTCAAGGCCCGCGGGTACACCGCCACCTCGTCCAGCTTGCCC
>DATLZF010000193.1:0-4237 GCA_035574135.1 Candidatus Methylomirabilota bacterium | reverse complement strand
GCAGGTGCAAGACCTCGATCAGCTCGTCCACCACGGCGGCTAGTTCTTCGATTTGCATGGCAGTCCTCAAAACAGAGATTGAGCTAAGCGGATGTCGGACCGGCGAGCCGCGCCGGGCACCGATGGCCCATGAGAGGGTCTCGCCGGCCCAGGCGCACGGTCACGGCTTCGGAGTGGGCATCTTGAGGAGCAAGAACCAGTGGGCCATGACCGTAGGGTGCTGCTTCTTGAGGCGCTTGTGGGCCTGCCGCTGGACGTGCCGGCGTTCTCCTGGTGGGTCCGGGCCATGTCAAGAAGTTCGTTCCTTGCCCGCCGATTGCGAGGGGCGGTCCAAACCGCTTTTCAGGGTGTTGTTTCTCTCCTGGCCAGGCGCTCAGGCGGGATAATCTCGGAATCGCCGCTCTCCTCGTAGCCGGGGTGGCCCTCGGTGATGTCCGGATCGATGTGGATGCCCTCCGGAACAATCCCGGTGATCTCCACGGTGCCTGGGGTAATCCCTGCCCTGTAGGGTAAGGCTTGCGGCCCACCTGAGGGGGTCGGACTGGCCGATTCCCCAGCGCCGGACGGTGCGGCGTTGCCCGATTGCTTCTTTTCCGGCAGTCCTTGATCTTGCTCTGGTGCCATGCTCGGCCTCCTTCAGCGGTGAGCTGACGTTAGGTGCTAGGAAGCGTCAGTCGATGCCTTGCCAATTCTCCTCATCCCGGTAGTAGTTGAGGAGGTATTCCAGTTCCCGGATGAGTGTGTTCTGCTTGTACTTGCGGCTGAGGTCTTCCAGGATGAAATCCTCACAGACCTCGGTGAGTCGGTCATGCAGCTTGCGGCGATGACCATGCAGTTCCAGCCTTTTTTGACGTAGCTCCTGGTGTTTGGGAGACGTCTCTCGGCGACGCTGCTCCATCGGTTAAAACTCCTTCGCTTACGGATATCGGTCGGCTCCGGGAAGGATGAAGGCTGAAGGATAGAACAGAACTGAGGTCTCATTTCTTCCTTCATCCTTCATCCTTCGTCCTTTTCCTTCCCCCCGTCTTCCGCCGGCAGGCGGGCGAGATGCGCCTAGGGCGTGACGGTGATGTTGTTCTCGACCGCCGTGACCCCCGGCGCCGCCCAAGCCGCCTGCTGCGCCTCTTCCCGCTCTGCCCACGACCGCACGCTTCCGGAGAGGATCACCTTGCCGTTGTGCGCCTCGACGCTGATGCGGCGGGCATCGATCTCCGCGCTGCGCTTGAAGGCCTCCTCGATCTTTTGTTTGACATCGGTCGGCGAGACGCGGGGCGTGACCCGGATGCTGTTCGTCACGCCGACGACCCCAGTCACGTAGCGAATGGCATTCTCCGCAGCTTCCTTCTGGTACTGCCATTCAACCTCGCCTTCGAGCGTGACCCAACCGTTGTTGACCACGACCTTGATCTTCTCGTCGGGGACCGAGTAGTTGGACTTGAGGGCGCTCACGCACGCTTGGGCAATGTCCTCATCGCTGCGTTTGGCACTGCCGGGCAGCTTGACGTCCAGCTCGTTGGCCACGGCCTTGACGCCGTAAACCCGCTTGGCGGCCTTCTCCGCCGCGTACTTCTCCCCGTAGGAGGGAACATGCCCGGTGAGGGTGACGATGCCGTCCTTGACGGTGACGCCGATGTGAGTCTCGGTAACCCCTGGCTCCCACTTCAGCTCGTTCTCCACGTCACGTTTCAGCTCGCTGTCGGTCTTCATTGGCATTCCTCCTGTGGTTGGACCTGTCGCTGATGCCTCGGTAGCCCGGCCCCTGCAACGCGGCAGGAAACCAGCCGGGCGTGACTTTTTTCACTGTTAGGTGGCCTTGACGGCGATCTTCTTGGCCTTGGCCGCGGCGGTCTTGGGCAGGGTAATGGTCAGCACACCGCTGTGGTACCGGGCCTCGACCCTGTCCCTGTCGATGCCCGTCGGCAGCGCCACCGACTCGTAGCACTCCTGCTGCCGGTACTCCTTGACCCGCCCCTTTTCGTCTTTGGTTTCGACCTTTCTCGATGCCCGCAGAACCAACCGGTTGTCCTCGACGCGCACATCGAAGTCGCCAGGCTCAAAGCCCGGCGCCTCGGCTCGGACGATGATGTTGTCGTCCTGGTCCTCGACCTCCAAGCCCCAGCGCCAGCCCTTGCCCATCTCCATGAGAGACGAGAACTCACGGGCCATGCGGTCAAACAGCCGGTCGAACTCGTCACGCAGCCGGCTCAGGGAAAAAGTGAAGTCTGTGAACGGCACCAGTTCGCCGCCGTTGGTCACCGGCTCGGTCATCTGCTTCCTCCAGGGAATCAGGCTCTTCATGGTGCGACACTCCTTTCTGAGACTCGCGCTGCAGACTGCGGTCACCCCGACCGTCTCTGCCGAACATTCGGCAACGAATGCAGCTGGCACTTTCCTAAACAAATGCCGTGCCGTGTCTCACCCGCGGGTCGCCTTGCCTCGATGTGTAGCTTCAATTCCCGTTGGATTGGAGACTTATGATCGCCGCCCTCTTGGGCGCCCCACTTTTCTTTCCATCGGTTCGACTCAGCATCTCGTTTGCGACGCCACAATTTCTGTGCGGGCTCGCACATCGTGCGACAAAATGGCACGCGGGTCAGGAATTGCACCCCTTGGAGTGGAGGGACATGCCGCACATGAGGATACAGTCGTCCGTGCTCCATCGCAAACGCGATTGGAGCCGTCCTTGAGGATGGCGATCGGAACACGCTGCTGTTATAATGGCTTCGCAAATCATCATTGGCGGAGGTCTTCTCCTTGCTGACGACCTCGCACAGCCTGATCCAGCGGGCTTGCCGGTTGGAGCCGGCCGCGTGGGAGCGCCTGTGCGCGCTGTATGGGCCAATCATCTACGGCTGGTGCCGGCGCGGCGGCTTGCAGGACAGCGATGCCGCCGATGCCGTTCAGGAGGTCTTCCGCTCCGTCTTCACCCACCTGGACCAATTTCGCCGTCAGGGCGGCGTGTTCCACGCCTGGTTGTGGCAGATCACGATCAATCAGGTGCGCCTGCATTTCCGGCAGCGGCAGCGGAACCCTATTCCGACAGACGACAACCAGGTGCAACAGTGGCCTGACTGCGGCGACGGAGACGAACCGGAACTGGAATCCACCCGGCAGCGCATCCTCCGCCGGGCCTTGGACCTGATCCGCGGCGACTTTAGCGAGCAGACCTGGAGCGCCTTCGCCCGAATCACGCTGAAGGGCGAATCGTGTCAAGAAGTTGCGGCCACGCTCGGCATGACTTCCAACGCCGTCCGCCAGGCCCGCTTTCGCGTTGTTCGTCGGTTACGGCAAGAGCTGGACGGCCTGCTGTAGTCATGACCCCTCACCCCCAACTCCTCTCTCCCGAGGGGCGAGGGGAAAATGGCGGCAAATTCGCGTAACGCCCGCGCATCTTTTGACTAGAGATCGTTTGCACCTCTATCTGGGAGTCTGTCATGCCCGAGCAGCCTGTCCACAATGAGGAGCAGCTCGACCGTCAACTCGCCGAGCTGGACGAAAATCCCGCCGCCCCGCTTGATAGCACCGTCCGCCGGTTGCACGCGGAGCTGGAGACCCTGGCTGAGAGCCTGAAGGAATCGGTCTCGCCGGACCCGCACGAAGCTGAATCGGCCTGCCGCCGCGCCGTTGACCGGGCTAAGGCCCTGGCGCAGGAACTCACAGCAGCGAGCTTGCCGCCGGAGGCGGATGCCCCCGGGCCTTTGCCGGATCGCCTCGATCACTTCCGCATCCTCAAGCTACTGGGCCAGGGGGGCATGGGGGCGGTCTATCTCGCCGAGGACACGCGCCTGGGGCGGCAAGTGGCGCTCAAAACGCTGCGGCCCGAGCTGGCCGCCAAGCCTGCCGCCCGCGAGCGCTTCCTGCGCGAAGCCCGCCTGGCCGCCGCCGTTGAACACGAGCACATTGTGCCGATCTATCACGTCGGCGAGGCGGACGGCATCCCGTACCTGGCCATGCCCGTCCTCAAGGGGCAGAGCCTCGACGAGCTGCTCAAGCGCAGCCCGAAGCCGAGTGTGGCCCAGGTGGTTCGCCTGGCACGGCAAATCGCCGAAGGACTGGCGGCCGCCCACGCGCGCGGCCTGATCCACCGCGACATCAAGCCGGGCAACATCTGGATCGAGCCGACCGTCGGCGGCCGGGTCAAGATCCTCGATTTCGGCCTGGCCCGCCCACAACAGGATGACACGCACCTCACGCAGTCCGGGGCGGTTGTCGGCACGCCGGCCTACATGGCCCCGGA
>DATLZF010000192.1:0-2615 GCA_035574135.1 Candidatus Methylomirabilota bacterium | reverse complement strand
TCAAGCTCGACCAGAACCTGAACATCATCGCCGCGACCGACACCACCACGCCGGTGCGCGATCGCGTGTTCTTCATGGGGCTGGATGGCGGCTTCGAGTTTCCCGGCATTGGCGGGTTGACCATCCGGCTGGCGCTGTCCGAGTTGGGGCCGTTGGGGGTGTTCATCAACGCCTCGGTGCCGGGCGGCATTCTGCTCGAGCCCAATACGGGCCTGGCGATCAACGATTTCGCGGCCGGGGTCGAGTTCTTCAAGACGCTGCCGTCGATTGAAGACCCCTTCGAGCTGCGAAATCCGGCGTTTGGCCTGCCGACGAACATCACGCCGGAGATGTGGCTGGACGACGTCAAGCGCCAGGTGGTGAACCAATACAAAGCCATTCTCGCCAATCCGGGCATGAACGGCTTCACCGCGGCGTTCACCGCGCCCATGACCATCACGGGCAGCGCCAAGCTCTTCACCATCTACGCCTCGGAAACCGTCTTCAACGGGCAGGTCATCATCAAGTTCAGCACCGACGGCAAGTTCCTCATCGCCGGCAGGCTCAACTTCGCGGGCGACAACATCAGCCTGAGCGCCAAGCTCTACGCCGACCTGTCGAAAGTCACCGACGGCAACGTGGTCGTGCTGTTCCTGGCGGACGTTCCGGACCAGGTCCGCCTCCTGACCCTGCACGGCAAGCTGAAAATGGGCTTCCTGAACGCGGCGGGCGAGGAGGTGACGTTCGACGTGGTCAACGCGCCACCGATGAGTCCGGCCACCGAAGTGCCGCACGCGATGGTGGCTGACCCGGGCGGCAACCGCATCGACGTGAGTGTGATCAACGACGCGAGCCACCTTGCCTCCGGCACCACGGTCGAAGTCACGGGGCAGGCGAGCCAGACCTACACCAACGCCCGCTACATCGACGTGATCTACATGGCGCCGGAAGGGGCGAACCTGGATTACAGCTCGATCCTGGACGCGGACCCGGAGTTCACGCTGACGGTGCCCGGCGTGGGCACGGTCGCGGTCGAGGGCGTGCCGGTGCCGATTGAAACCAACATTGCCGCCGACGGGTCGGTCACCTACTCGCCACTCACCCCGAGCGCGGACGACATGGCCGGTGGCGTTTCGGCGGAGCAGGCCCTGATCAACGCCATCAAACGCACCGGCACAAACCGGTTCCGCTACTTCATCAAGACAGCGGGCTTCGACTTCCCGCGGGGTGAACTGGAGATCGTTTTCGCCGAGAACGCCTACAAGAACGCCGACGTGCTCCTGACCGACGGCAGCACGCTGGTGGGCGCAGGCAACGCGGAGCAGACCGTCGAGATTCGCGTCGAGGGCGCGACCGCCATCATCAGCAACCCGGGGCAGGGCGGCCGCATCGACCTGCACGTGCTCAATCAACGCAATTACCTCGACGTGATCTTCCTTGAACCGGCCGGCGTCGGGATCGCGCGCGCCTCCATCACCGATCTTGCGCCGGAGTTCACCCTGTCGGGCCCGGGCCTGGGCACGGTCCGACTGGACGAGGGCCAGGCACCGTTGCTGATCGATGACACCACGCCGGGCCAGCTCACGTATCGCTACTGGATCAGCGGTGAGTTTGCCGAAGGCACCGTGACGCTCACGTTCCTGGAGGACAGTTGGTCCTACCTGGCGACGCCGGCGGCGAGCGGCGGTACGGCGACGTTGCACTTCCTGGATTCGCGCGGCTCCTTCCGCCTGGCGCAGGAGTTCATCGACATCGAGTTCGCGGCGGGAACCGATCCGGCCACCATCACCAGCGCTTTGCCGAGCTCGTTGTTGAACCTCAGCGTGGTCGGCGGCAGCGGCAATTGGACCGTGACGCTCGACGACACCGCGCGGGCGGTGCGGCGTGGTGAGACGAACACCTATCGGTTCAAGCTCAACGTCGGCCTGCCGGCCGCGCCCACCAACGGCGTGACGGTCGAATATGCCTTCAATTCTGCGCCGGGGACGGTTTACACCAGCACGCTGGTCATGCAGAACGCGGCCGGTTTGCCCGCCCTGATCGAGGTTACCATCCCCGATGCGCTGGGGACGGGCTTCGCGCTCGATGGCGAGTCGGTGCTTGATCTGGCCCGCGAGTTCAATCTGACCTTTGACGATCCGACAGACGCCCTCGCGGTGACAATTGACGATCTCCGCGCACCGCTGGCAACGGGCGACCCGACGCGGTTCAAGTTCTACGTCAACGTCTATGCCGTGGAATCCAGGCTGCCGACGGCGCCCGGCACGGAGGTCGTGCTGCCGCTCGACTTCATCGCGGAGAGTTGGTCGTATCGCGACGCGGGCGCGATTGGCACCGGCACGCAGCCCGGTGACACGGTTGCTTACGCCGACCTGGATGCCACGAACAACCGCAGTTACATCGACATCACCTTCTTCCCGAGTCGGGGGCAGACGCTGGACCTGGGCTCGATCACCGACGGGCCGAACGAATTCAGCTTGAGCGGCGTGGGCGCGGGACTGCCGGCCAGCCGGGTGGCGATCGTGGGCGCGCCCAGCCTGATCGACGAGGTCAACCACGTCTATCGCTACTACCTCGAGAACGACTTCGTACTCGGCGACGTGACGGTGACGTTTGTGGCGGACGGGTGGACGGAC
>DATLZF010000191.1:0-2195 GCA_035574135.1 Candidatus Methylomirabilota bacterium | reverse complement strand
TACGATCTGCTCAAGCTTTTCGTCGGCGCCCACGGCTCGCTCGGCGTCATCATCGAGGCCTCCTTTAAGCTGCTTCCATGCCCGGACATGGAGATCATTCTCGCAAGTCGCTGCGCCGGCTGGGCGGAATTCCGGGCTCGGCTCGACGATGTCCTCCGCTCGGCCCTGACGCCGGTGGTGCTCGATTTGCACAACCTATCGGGTGATCGCGCCCAGGCGGACCTCGTCATCGCGCTGGCCGGCTCGGCCGAGGACGTGAACTGGCAACGCGACCTCGCCGCCACGCTCGGCTTCGCCGTCGCTCCCGAGGGTTTGGCATACGATCGGCAGTTCTGGATCCAAGAATCCGGGCCGCCGGTTCATCGGTTATCCGTGCTGCCGTCGCGACTGGCGGCGACGCTGGCGAGCCTCGGCGACGTTTCGTTCGTGGCACGGGCTGGCTGCGGGACCGTTTACTATCGCGGCGGCCCCGCGCCTGGCCGTCCCGATCTCCCGCAGCCCCTGTTGCAGCGGGTGAAGGACGCCTACGACCCGCATCACATCCTGCCCGCTCCACCATGGTAATCTCCCCGCCCTCCCCGCCGGCCCCGTTTCTCGACACGGCCAAATCGCTCGCCTGCATTCACTGCGGCCTGTGTCTCTCCTCGTGCCCGACGTATTTGGAAACCGGGAACGAAAATGACTCGCCCCGCGGACGCATTTATCTCATGCGCGCGTTGCAGGACGGCCGCCTCCCGGCCGCCGGGACCGCGCAGCGTCACATCGATCTGTGCCTTGGCTGCCGAGCCTGCGAAGCGGTTTGCCCCAGCGGCGTGCACTACGGCGAATTGCTCGAAGCCACCCGCGATCACTTGGAACGTACCACCCGGCGTCCCTGGCTCGACCGCCTGCTCCGACGCGTGGCCATTGAGCGGGTGTTGCCGTTTCCGGACCGCCTGCGGTGGGCACTCAAACCGGCCCGCTGGATCAAGAGGCTCGGCTTGGCCGAGTCGCTGCCCGAGCGGGCACGTGAAGCCCTGGAGCTGCTACCGAGCGACCCGGAAAGCGAACCGGTGCCCGAGTTCTCCCCGGCGGCGACACCGCCACGAGCGCGGGTGGGCTTCGTGAGCGGTTGCGTGATGAGCGTCCTGTTTGGCGAAACTCACCGGTCCAGTCTGCGGCTGCTGAATGCCGCGGGCTGCGATGTCCTCACGCCCCCAACCCAGGGCTGCTGCGGGGCGCTTTACGCCCATGCCGGGCAACTCGAGGAAGCTCGCGCCTGCGCCCGGCGGAACATTGCCGCGTTCGAGCCTTGCGAATTCGATGCCATCATCACCAACGCGGCCGGCTGCGGCTCGACCCTCAAGGAGTACGGGCTGCTGCTGGAGAATGATCCGGATTTCGCCGACCGGGCGCGGACCTTCAGCGCCCGGGTGAAGGACCTCAGCGAATGGCTCGTGGCGACGGGTGCGGACGTGGCGTTCAACGTCACTGGGGCGGACGCCGGTCTGGTGACCTTTCACGACGCCTGTCATCTGGCCCATGCCCAACGCGTCACCCGGGCGCCCCGCGAACTGGCGCGGCGCGTGGCCGGCCAACGTTGGGTGGAACTGCCCGAGTCGGACGTGTGCTGCGGCAGCGCCGGCAGTTACAACCTGACGGAACCGGAGATGGCGGCCAGGCTCCAGCGACGCAAGATCGCGAACATCCTCAAGACCGGCGCCACCACGGTGGTGACCACCAACCCCGGCTGCATGCTCCAGATTCAGGCGGGTCTCAAGAAGGCTGGCGCCGCGGCTGTGAGGGTGGTGCACCTGGCGGACTTTTTGGCGCAACACCTGAGCGAGCCACCGACGGGCTGAAACGCCCTGCTGCCCTCGGGAAGGGGGACCACCGGGACTGCACATGCGCGGAGGTCGATGCCTGCGGCGGCCCGCAACCCAGTTCGGCGGCCCGCGGCGGCTCACAGGAGAACCAGCCGGCCTCCGGCCTGGCCCTCCGTCGCCGCGCCGAAACTCAGTCACCCACCTTGTGGATCGTGGCGTAGATCTCCTCGTTGATGACCGTGCCGTCGGCCGCTTTGACCCCCAGCTTGATGCGGAGCTGGTCCACGGGTTGAAGGCCGGGCACCTCGAGGAAGACGGACTTGCGGTCGGCCTGGACCCGGACGGATTTGACTTCGACCTTGTCGCGGCGCTTCTGCTTTGGATCGGCGA
>DATLZF010000190.1:0-7855 GCA_035574135.1 Candidatus Methylomirabilota bacterium | reverse complement strand
CCCGCCGGGGAAGCCGGCGGCGGGAATGCTGAAGCCGGCGCGCAGCGGGCCCACGCGCAGCGTGGCCGTGTCAAACGGCGTGGCGCCCTCGGGCTCGCCGCTGAGGCTGACTCCAAGCGGAATAACGCCGCCCTTGTCGCGACCGTTCGGACCCGTGCCGGCCGCGGGCGATCCGGGCAAAAGGCTGAAATGGTCCCACAAGACCTGCGCCTGTTCCCAGGACGTGTAGTTGGTGGTCTCGGAAAGCAGTGGAATGCGCTTCAAAAGCGGGTCGGCCATGACATTGCCCCCGCCGGGGCCGCTCCAAGGCGTGCCGGCCAATTGATGTATGATGTTGTTCGTGAAGGTCACGACCGCCGTGGTCAGGTGCCGCGTGAGGTTCTCCGCACCGTGGATGATGTTCCCTTCCAGATACACCCCCGCTCCCTGCGAAGTGAAGGTGCCCTGCTCGTTCTGGTCGGCCAGGATGATTACGGCCGTGTTGGTGTCCTGGCTGCCCACCTTGGTCTGGCGGACGATGGTGTTGTTGATCAGCGTATAGAAGTTGGTCTGCTTGGCGTTGACCGCGTGATCGATGTCGTAGAACAGGTTGCCGACGATCGTGATCTGCGAGTTGTCAGCGTTGTCCGAGCCGCCGCTGACGGCGCTGGCCGAGTCGGGCGAGCCGTTGCGGTGGACGTGGAGGAAGATGTTGCCTTCGATCCACGCATCCGTGCTGTCGAGGTCGAGCAGGTCATCGTCGCTACCCATGAAGACGTTGTTGAGCACCTGCAGGATGGGGCCGGGCCGGTTGCCGCCGGTGAAGTCCAGAGCATCGTTGTAGCCCTGCACCTTGCCGAAGAAATTGCGCCGGAAGATCCCCCGTCCGCCTGCCTTGATGCCGCCGGAGCCGTGCGTGGGCTCGAAGCTACCGGTGGTGGCCGGGAAAACGCAGTGCTGCACCACGAACGATGCCCGATCGAGCGACAGGTACTGGCGGCTGGTGTTGCCGAAGGTAAGGTGATCGAGGAACACGGTGCCGTCGGCCACTTCCACCGCCACGTCGCCGTTGTTGTCGAAGTGCACGTAGGCCAGACGCGACTCGGGTGAGTTCGGACCGCCGTTGATGGTGAGCCCGCCCCAGGTGGCGCCCGAGCCCGGCGCCGCTGCGAATCGGATGCGAGCTGTGTCCGTGCCCTCGGCGATCAGCGTGCCCCCATTGGCCACCACCACGTTGACACCCGGACCGAGATAGACCGTGGTGCCCGGCAGGATGGTGAGGGTAACCCCCGGGTTGATCGTCACGTTGCCCGTAACCTGGTAGGGCCCGTTGGCGGCGGACCACACGGTATCCGAGGTCAGCGCGCCGGAAACGGTCTGCAAGGAGCCGTCGTCATACCAGATGTCCACCGTGCTGCGGGCGATCTCAATCTCGTTCGAATTGAGCGACTGCACGAGCACACGGTTGAGGCCCGGCTGGAGGGTCACGGTGTTCGTCCACCGGCCTTCCCACGGGGAGAGGATGGACGGAGAGCCGTTGACGAGCACGCGCCGGCTGTCGATGGCGTGGAAGGTGCCGAACAAGGTGGCCGTGCCCGACGGGCTGAGCAGGAAGCCATTGGAAGAGGTCAAGGAATTGCTCACCGTGAGCGTGAGGGGAATCTGGGAAAGCACCACCCTGCGCCGGTTGGCGGCAAAGGTCTTCATGTTCTGTATTGTTGCCGTGGTGGGGCCGTTGGGCCAGTTGAGGTATTGGTCCATGAGCGGCCCGAGTTGGTCGGGATGGAACACGGTGTCGGCCAGGCGTTTGATTTCGGCAAAAAAGAGGGGGGCAAAGTGCTCGTTGGTGAGGAACCGACGCAATACGGGCATGTTCGGCGCGTTGGCGCCGGTGGCCGGCGGGCTGAGCATGATGAAGATGGAGGAATTGGTGGAGGTGGGATAGGTGCCCGTGGTGTCGCCCTGGCCGAAGATGGTGTCAAAGTCGTGGCCGATGGCCACGAAGCGCGGGTCTTGCAGGCCGCGGTAGAGGGCGTAGTCGTCGCCGCGGCCATTAAACATCGAGGTTTCCCCAAAGTTGATGAGCGTGCCCAGGGCAAAATAACGCATCCATAATTGCACGTTCACATTGGTCTCCATCATCTGCACGTAATCCGGCAGCGGCAGGGTGTTTTGCGAGAAGGCGAAGGTGAGGTTGAAGAGATCGGTCCAGTCGTTTTCGGTGCCGTTGGAGGCTTTGAAGTAGCCGGCGGTGAGGTAGCTGTCGGCGTTGGTGCCCAGGTGGTTGAGTTGGGCCAGGTGGATGCCGCCGCCCTGGCCACCGCCGGAGGAGGCGCGATAGACGTTGCCGGCGGGGTCCTCGGGGAAGAGGCGCTCGGCCAGGTCGCCGTTGACGGGCTCGACCATGACAAAGGCGCCGTAGCCCGCCCCGCCGCCGCCACCGGGCGGGGTGAGGGGGGCGGGGTTGACGCCGTTGATGCGGTATTGGATGAGACGGGCCCGGGCCGCGGGCAGGGCGGCGCGTTCGGCCACGGCGGCGCCAATGAGTTGGTTGTGGACGTAGAGGCCGTTGAGGTTGATGGCCTGGTAGCCGTTCCAGCGGTTGTCGTTTGGGATGTTGAGGCGGTTGTTGGGCGGAGTTTGGCTGCGGGAGCCGGCGCCGCGCACGCGCAGGCCGCCGAGGTAGCGCACTTTGGTGCCTTCGCCGTCGGTGGAGATGAAGGTGACGTTGGCCTCGGCATCGCTCTGCCGCACGGCGGGGGGAAAGGTGGCCCGCTCGGTGCCGGTCATGATGACGCGGTAGGTGGGCATGGCGGCGGTGGCCGGGCTGGGGGCTTCGTCGTCCACCTGGTAGAGGGCGTTGGCCAGTTGAAGGAAGGTGTCGTTGGTTTCCCACGTGGGGGCGGGCCAGGTGCGGGTGCGGCCGCCGTTATCCGTCGCTTGCACGTAGAACTCGATGATCGTGCCGTGGGCCGCCGGAGGCAGCGTGGCGCCGTAGAGGCCGTCGCGGTTCAGGCCGTCGCCGTGCGCGCCGTCGTCCAGGAGGTTGGTGGTGGCAAAGGGGCCGGGGGCGGCGGTGGTGTGGTTGCGGTAGTAAAGGGTCACATTCGTCACGCCGGTGGGGCTTTCATCCAGCACGCGGGCGGTGATGGTGACGGGGTCGGTGGAGCGGGGCACGGGCGGGAAGTGGGCCACGTCGAGGATGAGGGGGGCGATGTTGGCGGAGTTGACGCTGTTGGCCCGGCCCGGGGTGCCGCCAGCGTTGGTGCTGGCCAGCCAGTTCTGCCCCACGGGCAGGCCACGGGTGGGGTTGATTTGTTCCAGGCTGCGGCCGAAGCCGTCGGCCAGGGAGAACCAGCTCCAGCCGCTGGCGCCGTCATCCACCGCGTGCCGGGCAATGAGCAGGCCGGTGGCGTTGGTGACGGGGGGTTGGTTGGTGGATTCGGGGACGGTGATGGTGAAGGTGCTGGGGCTGGTGGGACTGACGTTGATGGCGAAGAGTCCGTTGAATTCGGGTTGGTCGGCGCCGCTGATGTGAATGCGGTCGTTGGCGGTGTAGCCGTGGCCGAAGACGGTGACGGTGGCGGTGGTGCCTTCCCGGGTGATGCGGGTGATGCGCTGGGCGCCGTGGCCCCGCTCGCGGCGCGCCCAATCGCCCTCGGTGGCGTAGTGGACGGTGCTGACGATTTCGCCGGAAGCGGTTTCGAGTTGGATTTCCTCGTCGCTGTTGGCCAATTGGCCGCTCCAGCCGCCGACGACGTTGGTGACGTTGGGATAGAGGACGCGGAACGCCTCGGTGTCGGCCGCCACGACGAGGTAGCCGCCGGCGCGGATGGAGACGTTGGGGAAGGTGAAGTCCACACCGCGGGTCAGCCGCCAGCCGGTGAGGTTGATCAGTTGGGTGGAGGTGTTGCGCAGTTCGAGCCATTCGTCGGCGGCGCGGCCGCTCTCGGGGTTGAACATGATCTCGTTTATCACAATGCGACCGGCAAAGGTGGCGTTGGGGTCCAGCGTGTAAGTCCATTCGCCACCGGGAAACGGATTGGGCGTGGGGCTGGCCAGGTCGGCAATGCCGTGGCCTGGCTGCCAGCGGACTTCCACGGTGCCATTGGTGGGCGGCAGGTAGCTGAAGGTGTAGGGTCCGGCCCCGCTGCCCGAAAGGGCAAAGGCCGGCTGGTTGTTGACGAGCAGGTCGGCGGCATCCACGCCAGTGACGGGTTCGGTGAAGGTGATGCGAATCTGATTGAGGGAGCGGATGGTGATGAAGGGTGCCGGCTCGGCCGCGCCCACGGTGGGGGCGACGGTGTCCGGAGTCGTATAGCTCCACGTGGCGCCGGGCGCGGCCGCGTCGAAGGCGTTGGGCGTCGGCGCGCGGTCGGTGATGCCGTGGTTGTTGACCCAGGTGATGTGGATGAGGGTGGCGTTGGGCTGAGCGAAGGTGAAAGTGTAGAGGTCGTTGGTGCCGGTGACGGTGATGGCGGAGGCGCCGTTGATGCGCAGGTCGCTGGCGTTGACGCCGATGACAGGTTCACTGAAGCGCACGGTCAGCTCGCGCAGGTTGAGGACCTGGGCGCCGGGGGCTGGGTTGATCTGGACGAGAGTGGGCGGGGTGCGGTCCACCAGGGCGTAGCTCCAGAAGTTGCCGCGCCGCAGGCCATCGAAGGCGTTGGGCGGGCTTTCGAGGTCGCGAATGCCGTGGTCCGCAGCCCAACCGACGGACACGGTGCCGTACGGCGGCTCGGCAAGGGTGAAGACGTAACTGGCGCCCCCGCCGGTGACGTTGAGGGCGGGTGCGCCGTTGATCAACAGATCCTCGGCATCAACGCCGGTGACCGGTTCGCTGAAGGTGATGGCGATTTGGTTCAGGTTCGTGAGCGAGGCGCCGGCGGCCGGGTTTTGCAGGGCCACGGTGGGCGCGGCCGGGTTGACGACGGAATACTGGAAGGTCGCCGCGGCGCCGTCGAAGGCCTTGGGTGGATCGTCAAAGTCAACGATGCCCGGATCGGCGATCCAGGTGAGGGTGGCCGGGCCGAAAGGCGGTTGAGGGAAGGTGAACGTGTAGGTGGCGGCGTTGGTGCTGCTCAGACCCGTAGCAGGCGCGCCATTGATGAGGAGGTCGGTCGCATCAACGCCGGTGACGGGCTCGGTGAAGCGAACGGTGATTTCGGTCAGACCGAGCACTTCGCCGGCCGGAGGCGTGAGCCGGGCCACGCGGGGCGGGTTGTGCTTGGGGTCGGGAATGTAGGTGTACAGTTGGGCGTTGAAGCCGAAATCGCTGCTGGTCTGCGGCTGATTGTTGAAAGCATGGACGGCGAGGAGGTTTTCGCCCTCGACCAGATAAGCAGCCGGGTTCGGCAGAGCCACGGCAATGTAGGGAGCGCCCGCCTGGCCGACCTCCTGGGCCGTGGCGGGGGCGGAGCCGTTGTAGGGAATTTCACCCGCGTCCATGTTGTATCGCAACACCTCCACACCGTTGATCCAGGCTATGAATCCGTCGTCGCTCTGGTGGGCCAGGTACAGATTGGTGATGACGCTGACATCAGCGACGGTGAAGTGCCGGCGCAGGTAGATACTGCTGTAGTTACCCTGCATGTCGCTCAACAGGGTGCCGGGATTGGCCGCGCTGTTGTAAGGATCGCCGTAGTAAAACGGCGCGAGAGCATTCGACCAGCCCGAGTCATCGAAGGCCGGCTGACGCCACGCATTGATCGGCGAGGAGGCCTCGGCGGTGCCCTTGATGAACCGCCAGTTGGCGTTGGACTGGACCAGGATCGTCCGGGTGTCCAACGTCAGCGTCCAGGTCGCCCCCGGGCCGGTGGCGTTGAACGGATTCGGCGACACTGCCAGGTCGGCAATGCCGTGAGCGGGGTTCCACGAAATGTTGACCGTGCCCGCCGGCGGCTGCTGGAAGTTGAAGGTGTATGAAGCACCGCCCCCGGACAGACCGAAAGCCGGCACGCCGTTGACCAGAAAGTCGGCCGCGTCCACGCCGGTGACGGGTTCGCTGAAGGTAACCGAGATCTCGGTCAGGTTTGTCACCGTGGCACCGGCGGCGGGCACGCGCCCGACCACAACCGGAGGAGCGCGATCCACCAGTTCAAAGCTCCAGCTTGCGCCCGGGCCGTTTTCATCGAAGGGCAGGTTCGCCGGGTAACCGAAGTCTTCGATGCCATGCCCCGTCGCCCAGGTGATGGTGACGGTGCCAAACGCGGGCTGCGCGACGGAAAACGTGTAGTTGGATCCGCTGCCCACCACGTTGGTCGCCGGCACGCCATTGACCAACAGGTCTGCCGCATCGACGTGGAACACGCGTTCGCTGAAGGTGACGCTGATGCTGGTCAGATTGGTGACTACAGCCCCGGGGGCGGGAGTCTGGGCCACGAGTGTCGGCGCCACCGTGTTGGTCGGCGGGATGGTGATGGTAACGTTGACGGGCGCCGAGGTGCCGCGCTTGCCATCGGCGCCCACGGCCACGGCCGTCAGGGCGCTCGTGCCAAACGGCGCCGTCCACACCGCGCTGTAGGGCGCCGAGTCGTCCTCACCGAACAACTCTCCGTTGGCCCGAAACTCCACCCGGCTGACGGAATCCACGGCGCTGGCGAACGCCGACACGAGTAGATTGGTCGGCCCTTCCATCACCGCCCCTTCCAGCGGGCTGGTCACCCGGGCGAAGGGGGTGCCGACCGCGTCGAAGACATGTACCGTGATGCCGGTGGAGGACTGCGCCGCGCCCTGATTGTCGATGGCTACGGCGGTCAGCACCGTCGGACCCATGGGAGGGTTAAGCCACGTGGCGGTGTATGGGCTCTCCCCGTCCTCCCCCACCTTTGTCGCCCCCGCGTAAAACTCGACTTTCGCCACCGAGCCGTCCTCGTCGGACGCCGTCGCCTCGAGGTTGATCGAAGGCGGGGCCAAAAACACCGCGTTGTCGGCCGGGCTGGTGAGGGCCACCGTGGGCGACAGGTTGCGGATCACCACAGGGATGCCGATCAGGTCCATCTCAAAGCTGATGTCGGAGCTGTTGAGGCTGGTCTGATGGATCTCGACCGCCAGCACGTTGCGACCTTCCACCAGCAGCGACGCGGGCAGGACGGCGGGAAAGAAGGTGGCGCCGTCGTCCTGGGCGTTTTGGGCCAGCGTGGTGGCGGTGATCGGCCCGGCCGGCATGTTGAAACGGGCCGCCTCGATGCCGTTCACGTAAAGCACGGCGCCGTCGTCGCGCTTCAGATTGACCAGGAGGAACTGAAAGGCCGTGGGGTTGGCCACTTCGAAGGCGTGGCGAAAGTAGGTGGTAACGTAGCGGTTGTTCGGATCGGGGCCGCTGCTCACGACGGTGGCCTCGTCGCCGTCCCCGTAGCCCAGTTCTCCGGGACCCGACGCCCAAGCGTTGTCGTCGAAGTCCGGAGCCGTCCATGCCGTTCCCTGGTCCGAGCCGTCATCGAGATATTTCCAGACCGAGCCCCGTGGCACGATCAATTGCGAAACGCCGACGTTGATCGGCGCGGATTGATACGAGCGCCCCGAATCGTCGCGTCCGACAGCAATGAAGCGGTGTGAGCCACCGGTCACGTTGGTCCAACTCGCGGTAAACGGCGCCATGGACGATTCGCCAAACTTCACGCCGTCCACGAAAAACTCCACGTTGGTGATGGCCCCGGAGGGAAGTCTCTCGAGCACCATCACGGGGATGGACGTGGGGTTGACGTAGATTGAGCCGTCCTCCGGCACCACGATGGTGACGCCTTCGCTGAGCACGGCCACACGGACCACGGCGGAAGTCCAACTGAGGCCGGCGTTGTCCAGGGCGACGACATAAAGGCTGTTCGAGCCGGGCGGGGAATTATTCGCCACCGCGCTGAAAGGAGCCTCCGTATCC
>DATLZF010000189.1:0-5053 GCA_035574135.1 Candidatus Methylomirabilota bacterium | reverse complement strand
CTCCCCATAGGTGCCGTGCAGGGCCAGGAAGACGACGTCGGTCCCGGGCGGGAGTGTCCAGGTGTCGTCTTTCGGATCGAGCTCATGAACGATGTGCCCCAGCGATCGCAGCGCCTTCGCCACGGCGATGCCGGTCTTCAGGGACACTTCGCGCTCCGCGGAAAACCCGCCGAGCATCACGCTGATGTTCAGTTTGGCAGGCATCTCATTGCTTCGGGATGTCTCGCATCAGGCCCTGGCGGCCCTTGCAGAACCTCCATACAGTCGATGCATCTGCACCGTCGGGAAAAAGCGGCCCGGACAGGCGGTCCGCCCGGGATCGATTTCCTTGTGCACGGCGAAGCGAATCTTGGAGCCCACCACTTCGCGGCGCAAATAATCCATCAGTTCCCGAAACGCCAGGATCTGCTTCGCCGTCGGGCGTGTTTGCTCGAAATTCCCCACCAGGCAGATGCCGATGCCGACTTCGTTGATCGCCTCGCGGCTGACGTGGCCCCCCGCCAGTTGTTTGAGCCAGCGCGGACCAATCTCAATCTCGCCATCGCCCGAGTCCACGCCGTTGCCGATCACGAAATGATAGGCCAGCCCGTTCTCCATGCCGCGTTGCTGGTGCGCGCGGTCGTAGATGGCCGCGTTGCCATGCCGGATGGCGCTGTGATGCGCCACGATCCATTGCCAGCGACCGGGACGCACGCGCAGACGCGCCGTGACCCGCCGCACCTCGGTGGTGAAGCGCGGCAGGGGCGCGCGCTTTGCCAGTTGGGCAAACGTGTCCATCGGCAGGCCCAGAGTGGCTCCGAGCATGGCGAACCAGTGAAGGGCGGTGCGGCGCGAAATCATGGACGCCAAAGGGACGTTGCCCGTTCAGCCGGCGGTTGCCGCCGGTTGGCCCGGGGGGGACACGGCAAGCCATACCCTCTGCAACGCCGCGCCGCCGAATGGGGCCGGCAACGTCTCGCTCGCGGTCGGTTCATCGGCGCGTTCGCAAGTCTTTGGGCACAACGGGTCCGGACGAGCCAGGCTTTTGCGGAATTCGGTGAACGGCGGGTGCCATCAGGGTCAGGACCCCGGCCGGGAATATTTGCGGGCCGGCTCCAGAGCGGTTGCGCGGCGGATTCATCGCTTCGCGGAGGTAAATGGTCGTGGTCGAAAGGCATCTTTGGTCGCTGAGGAACGGGGTCCCAAGGGATGGCCGCAATCACGTCAGCCCTCGCCCAGGATCTCCACCTCGGTCTCCAGGTCGATCCCGCGCGCGGACTTCACCCGCTGTTTCACCATGTCAATCAGTCTCAACACATCGCTCGCCGTGGCGTTGCCGTCGTTGACGATGAAATTGCCATGCACATCCGACACTCTCGCGCCGCCGACGCGCGTGCCTTTGAGGCCCAGTTCGTCGATGAGTTTGCCGGCGGGAATCGCCTGAGGGTTCTTGAAAATACAGCCGGCGCTCGGTTCCTTGGGCTGGCTCTCCCAGCGCCGGGCGCTGAACTGCTCCATGCGCGCCGACACGGCCTCCCTGCTGGCCGGCGTGCCTTTGAGCACCGCACCGAGCGCGATGTGAGTCTTGAACAGCGGGCAGCCCCGATATTCCACGTTCACCTCGCTCGCCATGCGCTCGTGCACCACTCCGGAGTAATCCATGAACCGGATCTTCTCCACCACGTCGAATAGCCACGAGCCCATGGCGCCCGCGTTCATGCGCATGGAGCCTCCCAGGCTGCCCGGGATGCCCTCGAGAAACTCCAGCCCGGCCAGACCCGCGCGCCGCGCCTCGACCGCAATGGTCTTGAGTTTCACTCCCGCGCCGCAATGCAGCTCGTCGCCGACGATCTCCAGCCGGCTGAAGTTCGGATGGTTCAGGCAAATCACCACGCCGCGAATGCCACCGTCCTTGATGAGCAGGTTCGAGCCACGTCCGAGCATGGTGAAGCTGATGTGCTGCTCCGCGCAGAACTTCAGCACGCGCGTCAGGTCCTCCTCCGACGCCGGCTCGACGTAGTAGTCCGCCTTGCCCCCGACGCGCAGCGTGGTGTGTTTGGCCAGCGGTTCATCGCGTCGTACCAGGGAGTCCGGGGACAGCAGGGCCGTCAGCGCGGCCAGGAGTTGTTCGTTTGTGGACACGGTCTCCGCCCGCAATTCGGCGGCGAGCTCATGGGCGGCCCTGGTGATGTCGCCCGCGCCCAGAAACAACACCACATCCCCCGGCAGCATGGCGGCGCGCACCGCCCGGCGCAAGCCGGAGAGGGTCGGCACATATTCCACCGCGGCGTCTCGCGTCGGTCGGCTCGGCTCCCCGGCCTCCGGCAAGGGAGCGGACTTGTGTCCGCTGCGACGCGCATCGACGATCGCCCCCACCAGCCTCGCGCTGGTCACGCCGGGGATCTCCGGCTCGCTGGCCGCGTAGATGTCCGTCACCCACAAGTGGTCGGCCAGGTCGAAGCACGTCGCGAACTCCTGCATCAGCGCCTGCGTGCGGGTGTAGCGGTGCGGCTGAAACGCCACCAGCAGCCGGCGGGGCCCCAAACCGCGCAACGCGCGCAGCGTCGCTTCGATCTCGGCCGGATGATGCCCGTAGTCGTCGAACACCCGGAACCGCGCGTCGCTGAAGATCTCCTGCTGCCGGCGCGCCGCGCCGGCGAAATCCACGATGGCCCGGGCGATCTGTCCCGGCGCGTAACCCAGCCGGTGCAACAGCGCGATGACGGCGCCGGCGTTGGAGACGTTCTTCTCTCCCAGCAATCGGATGGCGAAGTCCCCAAGCTTTTGGCCGGCGTGCCATACCGCGAAGAAATTGAGGGGTGCCAAGGACGCGGACTGAGCCGCCAACCCTTCGCTCCGCGGACCGCCAAGCTCACCCCTCACCAGCCGGTAACTCGCCAGCGGATGAAAGCCATACGAAACCGCGCCCGGCTGGCGGGCGAACAACTCGGCCAGCCGCGGGTCGTCGGCGCAAAACACCAGGGACCCGCGCGTCTGGTGCGCGAATTGGGCGAACTCGCGGCACACCGCCTCGACGTTCGCATAGAAATCCAGGTGCTCGGCATCGACGTTCAGCACGATGGCGTGCTCGGGATGAAACTCGCGCAATGTGCCGTCGCTTTCGTCCGCCTCGGCGACAAAGAACGGTGGCGCAGCGGCCTCGACCTTGCCGCCCTCAGCCGGGCGTTCTTCGCGCGGCGAGGACGGGTCGAAATGAACTCCGTTGTCCCCCACGTACCGCGCGTGCCGGGGCAGTTGTGGCACCGGCGCGCCGATGGCATAGCTGGGATGCGCCCCCAGCCGCTCCAGCGCACAGGCAAGCAGGGCGGTGGTGGTCGTCTTGCCGTGCATGCCGGCCACGCAGATGCTCCGCTGCCGCTCGATCAACGCGGCCAGGAGGCCGGCCCGCCGCGCGATCGGAATCCGCTCCCGTTCGGCCGCCGCCAGTTCCGGGTTGTCGCGGCGGATGGCCGAGGAATAAACCAGCAACGCCGGCCGCGTCTCCGTCACGTGCGCGGCGCTGTGGCCAAGATGGATCGTCGCGCCGCGGGCCGTCAGTTGTCGCGTCTCTTCGTTTGCGATCAAGTCCGAACCCGCCACCCGGCAGCCGAGGTCCAGGAGCAGGTGTCCCAGGCCGCTCATGCCGCAGCCGCCGGCGCCGACCAGGAACACGGTGTCGGCCGGGCGCAACTGGTTCAGGCGTTCGCGGAGTTGTTCGGGCGACAACGGATTCATGTGCGCGGGCCGGCGAGCCCGACGGGTTGACGAGTCCGGGCTGAGGGCATCGGCGCCTGGGCGGATTCCGAGGCGGCCGGGGGAGGCGCTTGTGGCGGCGGGCAGTTGCATCCATGCGCGCGCATCAACCACAGCATCTTGTCCGCGATCACCGGCGCAGCGTCCGGCCGATGCCAGGCCGCCAGTTTTGCGCGCATGCTGGCAAGGGCTGGGGCATCCTGCAGCAGCCCGAGCGTGATGGCAGCCAGCCGTTCGCCGGTTGCGTCCCGCTCCTCGAGCATGGTGGACGCGCCGGTGTCAACATACGCGCGGGCGTTGTGCAACTGGTGATTGTCGGCGGCGACGGGATAGGGAATGAGCACGGCGGGCACACGCATGGCCGCCAGTTCCGCCAGAGAGGAGGCGCCGGCGCGACTGAGCGCCAGCGTCGCGGCACCCAGGGCCAGTTCCATCTCTGTGAGGAATGGCCGCACAACGGCCCGGGCTTGCTGCGACCGGTAGGCGTCCTCGACCTTGGCCGTGTCGTGGGGGCCGGTGAGGTGCAGGAATTGCAGTTCGGGCGCCCCGCGCACCAACTGCGGCAGGGCGCGCAGCACCAGGTCGTTCACCCCGCTGGCGCCCTGGCTGCCACCCATGACAAGGAGCAGGGGCCGCTGCGGATGCAAGCCCAGCGCCACCCGGCAGGCTGCGGCCTCGGCCGGTTGGAACTGCGGCCGCACCGGCGTGCCGGTGACGACGACGTTGGTGTGTTGCAACCGCCCGGCCGCGCCGGGGAAACCGACGAAAGCCTGGTGCACGACGTGGGCCAGCCAGCGGTTGGCCCGGCCGGGAACGATGTTCGATTCGTGCAAAAACGTGACGGCTCCCGCCTGGATGCCTGCCAGGACCGGCGGGGCGCTGGTAAAGCCACCCATGGCCAGAACCGCTTGCGGCGCGCGGGCGCGAAAAAGCCGGCGCGCGCCGATGTAGGCGCGGACGAAGCCGCGAAGGAACCCGATCCATTGGCCGCGGCTCAACCCCACGGCCGGCAACGTGGCCACCGTCATTCCGACGGCCGCGGTCACCGCCAACCGGTCCACGGCCTTGGGGGACACCAGCACCTGTACCTGGCAGCCCCGGCGCAGCAGTTCTTCGCCGACCGCCAGGCCGGGGAACAGGTGGCCTCCCGTGCCGCCACAAGCGATGGCGACGAGCGGGCGGGCGGGCGGGCGAGGGGAGGAGGAGTTCAAGGCACGGGCGAGGCGAAAGGATTGGCCGGGTTGAACAGGCCGTGCCGGCGCGACCGCGGCTCCTCGGCGTGTCGGGCCACGTTGAGCAGCAGCCCCACGCAGCCGAGCAT
>DATLZF010000188.1:0-8262 GCA_035574135.1 Candidatus Methylomirabilota bacterium | reverse complement strand
GCGAGAACTTCACCAGCCCGGCGGTGATGGAGGCACAGGGCAGCGTCCAGACCAACAAGTACGCCGAGGGCTATCCGCGCAAGCGCTGGTATGGCGGTTGCGAAAACGTGGACACCGTCGAGCAATTGGCCATCGATCGCGCCAAGCAGCTCTTTGGCGCCGAGCACGCCAACGTGCAGCCCCACTCCGGCAGTAGCGCCAACATGGCCGTCTATTTCGCCTTCCTCAAACCCGGCGACCGGATGCTGACCATGGACCTGAGCCACGGCGGGCACCTGACGCACGGCAACAAGGCCAACTTCTCGGGCAAGTTTTTCGAGATCATCCACTACGGCGTGCGCAAGGAAGACGAGTGCATCGACTACGATCAACTGGCTCGCCTGGCCCGCGAGCACCGGCCCAAGATGATCACCGTCGGCGCCAGCGCCTATCCGCGCATCATCGACTTCGCCCGCATGGGTGAGATCGCCCGCGAAGTGGGCGCCTACCTGCTGGCGGACATTGCCCACATCGCCGGCCTGGTGGCCGTGGGGCTGCATCCCAGCCCCGTGCCCCACGCCGACTTTGTCACCACCACCACGCACAAGACCCTGCGCGGTCCCCGGGGCGGCCTCATCCTGACCCGCGAGAAATACGCCAAAGAGATTGATTCCCAGGCCTTCCCCGGCATTCAGGGAGGGCCGTTGATGCACGTCATTGCCGCCAAGGCCGTGTGTCTGCTCGAAGCCATGCAACCGTCGTTCAAGGCTTACCAGCAACAAGTGCTCAACAACGCCCGGGCCCTGGCCGAGGGGATGAAACGCAACGGCTTCCGTCTGGTCAGCGGCGGCACCGAGAACCACCTCATGCTGGTCGATGTTGGAGCTCGAGGCCTGACCGGTAAGGATTGCCAGATCGCGCTCGACGAAGCCGGCATCACGGTGAACAAGAACACCATCCCCTTCGAGACCCGCTCCCCCTTCCAAGCCAGCGGCATCCGTCTCGGCACGCCAGCGGTGACCACCCGCGGGATGAAAGAGCCCGAGATGGCGGCCATCGCCGACATGATCAGCGAGGTGTTGATGGATTTGAAGAACGCGGAGGCGGCGCACGCGGTGCGCCTGCGGGTGCGGGAATTGACGGCAAAATTTCCCTTGCCGTATTGAAGAGACTGCACTTACCGTCATTCCATCTCCGTCGGCGAGTCCTGAACGGATGTCAGGCTGCCGCCCAACACAGCGAAAGGCTGCGTCACCAATCCAATCCGAACGCCCGCCCCACGCTGCGCTTTTGAACGAGCTGTTTAATTTGCAGTCAATGATCTAACCGTATGCCACGACCGAGCACCCCCAAGTCGCCCCGCAAGCCCAAAGGCGCGAAGAAGAAAACCGACGGGCAGCTACCCATGCCCGATATCGAAGATTTGACCGGCTCGACTGCCGAGAGCGCGACGACGCCGGCAGCAGCGCCGGCGGCGGCCCCGGCTCCCAACTCGACCGCCGCCGTGCCGGTCAGCGAGGAAGAGACCGCTGCCGACACTCCGGCGGCCCCCGTCAAGGCCAAGGCCGACAAGCCCGCCGGCATGACCTTGAACATCGCCAAGCTCCAGGCGATGACCATGACCGAGCTGAACGCGATGGCCAAGGAGATGGGCATCGAGAACTTCGGCACCATGCGCAAGCATGAGGTCATCTTCCACATCCTCCAGAAGAACGCCGAGCGCAGCGGCATCCTTTTCTCGGAAGGCGTACTGGAGGTGCTGCCCGAGGGCTTTGGCTTCCTTCGCTCGCAGAGCTTCAACTATCTGCCCTGCCCGGAAGACATCTACGTGTCACCCTCGCAAATCCGGCGGTTCGACCTGCAAACCGGCAACCTGATTGCCGGGCAGATTCGCCCGCCGAAGGAAAAGGAGCGCTTTTTCGCCCTGCTCAAGGTCGAGGCCGTGGATCAGGAGGATCCCGAGAAGGCCAAGGACAAAACCCATTTCGACAACCTCACACCGCTCTTTCCCAACAAGCGGTTCATCCTCGAGACGACCCCCGACGAACTTTCCACCCGCGTCGTGGATCTGGTCTGCCCCATCGGCAAGGGCACACGCGGCCTCATCGTCGCGCCCCCCCGCACCGGCAAGACCGTGCTCATGCAGAAGCTGGCCAACGCCATCCTCAAAAACAACCCGGAGTCCTACCTTTTCATCCTCCTCATCGACGAACGCCCCGAGGAGGTCACCGACATGGAGCGCAGTTGCAAGGGCGCCGAGGTCATCAGTTCGACCTTCGACGAACCGCCGGAGCGCCATGTGCAGGTCGCCGAAATGGTCATCGAGAAGGCCAAGCGCATGGGCGAGCACAAGCGCGACGTCGTCATCCTGCTCGACTCCATCACCCGTCTGGCCCGCGCCTACAACACCGTACAGCCGCACTCGGGCAAGATTCTCTCCGGCGGTGTCGATGCCAACGCGCTGCACAAACCCAAGCGCTTCTTCGGCGCCGCGCGCAACATCGAGGAGGGCGGATCGCTTACCATCATGGCCACCGCGCTCATCGACACGGGCAGCCGCATGGATGAAGTCATCTTCGAGGAGTTCAAGGGCACCGGCAACATGGAGATCCACCTCGACCGCCACCTGGTGGACCGGCGCATCTTCCCGTCCATCAACATCGAGTTGTCCGGCACGCGCAAAGAGGAACTGCTCTACCATCCGGACGAGTACAACAAGGTCGTCGTCCTGCGCCGCGCGCTCACCGGCGTGCCACCGGTCGAAGCCATGGAACTGCTCCTCGGCAAGCTGAGAAAGACACAGAGCAACATCATGTTCCTCCTCAGCATGGGCGCGGGTTAGGCGGCAGCTTGATCCGCGTCTTCGCGAAGCCCACGTTCGTCAAGTCGCGCCTCGGAAGGCGCGTCACTTGCGCCACCGGTGTTGCCCGGGGGCTCCGGCATCGGCCGTGGCGATCCGTTCCCCGGCGGCCTCCTCCCTGCCGTGAACAAACCTCGCGCGATCCGAGTCCAACCCGGCGCCCTGCCGCCGGCGCCAATCCGCTTGCGGCCGGAACCGCTGCCCGTTAAACAGAATGCTGATGCAATTTCAGGCGCCATCGCCCGACCGCCGCCCGCCCTTGGGGGCGGGGCCGCTTCTCGCCCTGGCCTTCCTCGTTTCCGGATGCCGCCCGGAGGACATCCGGGTGTACAGCGCGCCGAAGGACAAACCGTCTCCCCTTGCCAGCACCGCCGCCCTTCCCCGCGAACGCCCTGCTCCGCCCCGGCTCGAATGGACCCTGCCGGCCGGATGGGAAGAGCAGCCGGCGGGTAGCATGAGCGTGGCGAGCTTCGCGATCGCCGGCGCCGAAGGGCGGACTGCCACGGTGTCAGCCATGCCCTTTCCGGGCCTGGTGAATCAGGACCTTCTCGTCGTGAACATTCTCCGCGAGCGGTCGGGACTGCCCCAGATTACCCAGGACGAACTGGCCGGGCACACCGAACCCGTGGCCATCGGGCCCGCCGCCGGGCGGCTGCTCGCCACGAGCAGCGAGAGCATTGCCTCCACCAACGCCAGCCCGTTGCTCGTCGCCATGACCACCCACGACAACGTCAGTTGGTTCTTCCGCATGTCGGGCGACGCCACCCTCGTCAGCGAACAGAAACCGGCGTTTCTTGAGTTCCTCAAATCGGTCCGCTTTGTTCCCCCGGCCAAAACGGCCGTTGCTTCCACTGCCGGCGGTCCCTCGCCGGAACGACCCGCGTGGACCGTGCCCGCTTCCTGGCGGGAGGTGGCGCCGACATCGATGCTTCTTGCCAAATTCATTGCCACCGGCGACGAGGGCAAAAGGATCGACATCACCGTCAGTTCTCTGCCCGGCGACGGCGGCGGCCTGCTCACCAATGTGAACCGATGGCGCGGACAGGTCGGTCTGGCCGCCATCGACGAGAAGGGTCTGCGGGCGTCTGCCACCACACTGGAACACCCCGAGGGCCGCGTCACCGTCGTGGACCTAACCGGCACGGACGTAAAAACGTCGAGTCCGACCCGTCTGATCGCGGCGGTCATGCCGCATCATGGCGAGACCTGGTTCTACAAGCTCATGGGCGATCCTCAAGTGGCCGAGCGGGAAAAGGCCGCCTTCCTCAAGTTCGTCGAATCCGTGAACTACCATGCTGGATCGCCTGATTAACTTCTTCACCTCGCTGAAGCTCACGGTGGTCCTCCTGTGCGCGGCCACCGTGCTGGTGCTGGTGGGCACACTGGCGCAAGTTCACGAGGGCCTCTACAACGCCCAGAACCGCTTTTTCAAAAGCTGGCTCGTCCTCTGGCTCCAAACGGGGCCGGACCGCCGGTTGCCCATCCTGCTGCCGGGAGGCTACCTCATCGGCACGCTGCTGCTGATCAATCTCATCGCCGCGCATCTCCGGCGCTTTCAACTCACGTGGAAGAAGCTGGGCATTCATCTGATTCACGCGGGCCTGATCGTGTTGCTGCTCGGTCAGTTGACCACGGACATGTTTTCCACCGAAAGCTCCCTGCAACTCTTCGAGGGCGAGACGAAGAATTACTCCGAGGATTTCCGGGCCAATGAGCTGGCGCTCATCGATACCACCGACCCCGCCGAGAATCGGGTCTTTGCCATCCCGGAGTCGTTCCTGGCGCGCCGGAGGGACATTCGCGACGAACGCCTGCCCGTCACGTTGCGGGTGCGCAATTACTGGCCCAACGCGGACCTCTTGCGCGGTGAAACAGCCGGCGCCCACCGCACCACGGCCACGCGCGGTGCCTACACCAACGCCTTCGTGCTGCCCAGGCCGCGAGTCACCGACTCCGACGCGCGCGATCTGCCGGCGGCCGAGATCGAAGTCCTCGCCGGCGGGGAGTCCCTCGGGACCTGGCTGGTGGCGGCCGGCCTGAGCGGGCAGCAAAGTTTCGCGCACGACGGGCGCACCTACGAGCTGGCGCTGCGCTTCACCCGCTACTACAAACCGTTCTCGATCACCCTGCTCAAGGCCACGCACGAGAAATACCCCGGCACGGAGATTCCGAAGAACTTCGCCAGCCGCGTGCGGGTGGAAAACCCGGCCACCCACGAGAGCCGCGAAACCCAGATCTACATGAACAACCCGCTCCGGCACGGCGGCTTCACCTTCTTCCAACATCAAATGCTGGCGGATGACGCGGCGCGCATGAAGATCGCCCAGCAAACCGGGGGCGCACCGCCGCCCCCCTCCTCGACCTTCCAGGTGGTGGCCAATCCGAGCTGGCTGGCGCCCTATGTGGGTTGTCTCATCGTGGGCGCCGGCCTGACGCTGCAATTCATGAGCCATCTCGTGGCCTTCGCCGCGAAAAGGAGGGCGGCATGAGACTCCGCCTCTTTTCACCACCGCTCGCGCGCGGCACTTCCCAGGGGCCATGGCCCACCGGCCAGACCGCCCGAGACCCCCGTGCTCCAGGACGCTCCCATCCCGCCGCATGAAAACCATCCATCGCATCCTCCCCTGGGCATTCCTGGCGTTGTTTGCCACGGAAATCCTCGTGATTCTCCTGCCCAAGCGGGACAAGGAATTTCACGTCCGCGAGTTTGGCCGGCTGCCCGTGCTGCTCAACGGCCGCGTGCAGCCCTTCGACTCGGTTGCGCGCAACTCGCTGCTGCAGATCCGCAGCACCGCCAGCGTGCCCCTCGAAGAGAAAAAGTTTTACGAGTTTTGGAAGCACCCCCCCAAGCTCAAGGCCAGCGAGTGGCTGCTCGAAGTCATGTTCAAGCCCGAACAAGCCGACACCCGGCCCATCTTCCTCATCCACCATCCCGAGCTGCTGGCCGAGTTGGGACTCGAAAACAAGGGCATCGAAAAGTCGGGCCTGCGCTATTACACCTATCGCGAGATCGAAGCCGTCGAGTCTAACGTCATGAACCGGGCAAGCCAGTTCAGCGATATCAAGGCTGATCTGCAGACGCCCCTGCAACGGCAGACGCTCAAACTGGCCAACGCCATTGTGACCTACCGCCGGCTGAAGAACAGCCTGCGGCCCGAGCATGCCGACGATTTCGCCCGGGACCTGGCCGCCTTTGAGCAGTCGATCGGGCCCGGCGTGGCGGCCCTGCGTGCCCAGCAGGCCGGGCAGCCCCACGATGCGGCAGCCCTCGACCGCTTGATGGAATGGGCCCGGCAATACGACCTGCTGTCGAGGTCCGCCCTGCCGCTCATCGTGCCCCCGCTGGCCAATTCTGGCGACGGTTCGGACGCGTGGTCGAACGCCGGCGCGAGCCTGCTGGACTCCCTCCGCAGCGAGGCCATCCATCCCGCGATGCGGGCCTTTGCCACGATGGCCTCCGCTTACCGACACAACCAGCCCGAAATGTTCAATCGGTCGATCGCGGACTACCGCGCGTGGCTGGCCGAACACTTCCCGAAGGAACTGAAGAAGGGGCGCTGGGAGTTCTTTTACAACGACGCCCAGGGCTTTTTGCACTCAACCATCATCTACATTTTCGCCTTCGTGCTGGCCGCCACCGGGCTGCTTTCCACCTCGCTTTGGCCTGGGTTTTCGGAGGCGTTGCGCCGATCCGCCTTCTATCTGATCATCCTCTCCTTCCTCGTGCACACAGGGGCGTTGATCTTCCGCATGGTGCTCGAAGGCCGGCCACCAGTGACGAATCTGTACTCCTCGGCCATCTTCATCGGCTGGGGTGCCGTGATCTTCGGCCTGAGCCTGGAGCGGATTTACCGCGCCGGCATCGGCAACGTCGTCGCGGCGGTCGCCGGGTTCGTCACCCTGCTCATCGCCCACAATCTGGCCCTGGGGGGCGACACCATGCAGATGCTGCAGGCCGTGCTCGACACCAATTTCTGGCTGGCCACGCACGTCGTCGTCGTCACACTCGGCTACGCGGCCACCTTCGTGGCCGGCGTCCTGGCCATCGCCTACATCCTGCTCGGCGTCTTCACGCGCCTCCTGCAACGGCCGCTGACGCCCGCCGGCGCCGCCACCCTCTCCGCCACCGCCGCGACCGGCTCCGGCCTGAATCTCGGCAAGGCGCTCTCGAAAATGGTCTATGCCGTCATTTGTTTCGCCACGTTGTTCAGTTTCGTCGGCACCGTGCTCGGCGGCATCTGGGCGGATCAATCGTGGGGCCGCTTCTGGGGCTGGGATCCGAAGGAGAACGGCGCGCTCATCATCGTGCTGTGGAACGCCATCATTCTGCACGCCCGCTGGGGCGGAATGGCGCGGGACCGCGGCATCATGAACATGGCGGTCTTCGGCAACGTCGTGACGGCGTTTTCGTGGTTTGGCGTGAATCTTCTCAGCATTGGATTGCACTCCTACGGTTTCATGGACGGCGGGGCGTTCTGGCTCTACGGCGTGTTCGTGCCGAGCCAGTTGTTCATCATCGCTTTGGGTCTGATCCCCCTGCAGTACTGGCGCAGTTTCCGCGCGCCCACACCGGAGGGGCCGGCACCTTCCAGCCAGCCCAGCACGGTCCCCGGGTAGGATTGGCGGCAGGCCGGCGAACGGACTCCTTCGGCTACTGCGCCGTCCAGCCCCCGTCCAGGAGCACATCCGTGCCGGTGATGAACCCGGCTTCCGGACTGCACAGGTAAACGGCCAGTTGCGCGACCTCCTCCTCGCGACCCCACCGGGCGGCAGGAATCCGCGCGAGGAATTGCTGGTTCAATTCCGGGTTGTTGTAGATCGGCGCGTTCATTTCCGTGGCAATGGGCCCCGGACTGATGCCGTTGACCGTGATGCCCTCCGCCGCCAGCTCGAGCGCCAGGGCCCGCGTCAGCCCCAGCAGGCCCGTCTTGCTGGCCGAATATGCCGAGCGCCCGGGCAGCGACACGTGGCTCATGATGGACGTCAGGTTGAGAATCCTGCCGTAGCCCTGCCCCTTCATGTGCGGGATGAACGAGCGGCACATCAGGAACACGCCGGTCAGGTTGGTGTCCAGCACCTGATGCCATTCGGCCAGGGTGAACTCGGTGATCGGTTTGCGGATGTTGATCCCGGCGTTGTTGATCAGGATGTTGACCTTGCCAAAGCGGCTCGTCACCTCCGCCTCCAGCCGCCGCACGTCCACCTCGCGCGTCACGTCGGCTTGAAACGTCTCCACCTCCATTTCCTCCGCCCGCAAACCCTTGGCCACGTCCCGCAGCCGCTCCAGATTGCGTGACGCCAGCGCCAGCCGGGCGCCGGCCTGTCCCAGAGCTCGGGCCATGGCGAGTCCCAGCCCCTTGCTCGCCCCCGTGATCACGGCGGTCTTTCCAGAAAGTTTCTTGTCGCTCATGGGATGAATGATG
>DATLZF010000187.1:0-4660 GCA_035574135.1 Candidatus Methylomirabilota bacterium | reverse complement strand
CACCCGCGCGGCATTGGGTGCCTGAGGTTCAAGCTGTATGCCATCGAAGTTTCATCCATCCTCACCTCAGGCCTCTCCTCTCCCCTGGAGAGGGAGGTCGATTCGACCGTGCCCGGCGCCTGCCTTGGCTTGGTGCGACGGTCATTGTTCAGGCGTGGGGGCGAGCTCTTCTTTCGCCAAGATCGACTAGTTGACGGTCTGGCGACTGAGCAAAGAACTGACCGAAGAAGCCGAACGACGGACACGAAGGAGAAACGACAATGAGAACGAAATGCATTCCCGCTCTCGGCCTTTGCGCGCTGGTGGCGGGTTGTGCCTCAGTGGGCCAACAGATGTCAGCGGACAAGATCGCCGCAATCAAACCAGGAACCACAACCCGGGCCGAGATGGTCGATTGGTTCGGAGAACCAACTACGGTCGGTTTGGACGCCTCTGGAGTAGAGAGTGCCACATGGCATCATGCCCACATTATCGCCGCACCGTTTTACTCAGAGATCAAGCAGCAGGTGCTCGTGGCACAATTCACTAACAGCGTCGTCAAGGCATTCGTCGTCACGGATCAGATCAAGGAAACTAACGCCCCGCCGTCAAAGGCGGTTTCAAAATGACGATGGGTTGAAACCCCTTGTACGAACACTGGCCACTACTGTCACGACTTCTATGCTTCACCCATCCACCACGCTCACCCGCCGCGACATGATCAAAGGCAGCGTTACGCTCGCCGCCGCGGCCTTCGCGCAGTATCCGCTCTCGCTTTTCGGAGGCCCCGAGGCCGAGGAAGGCGGCGTGCAGATTCCGTTTCTCGATCCCCAGCCGCCGGTGAAGCGGCAGATTCGCTGGGAGGAACTGCGGCACTGGCACACGCCGACGGACGATCTCTACGTGGTCAGCCACTACAACACGCCCGCGCTGGAGGCGGACAAGCACACGCTCGAAATCTCCGGCCTCGTTCGCAAGCCGCGCACGCTGACGCTGGGCGAGATCAAGGCCCGCAGGCGCCGGACCATTTTCGCCACGCTCGAGTGCGGCGGCAACGGCAACAGCCCGGGCTTCATGGGCGCCGTGGGCAACGTGACCTGGACCGGGACGCCGCTGGCGCCCCTCCTCCGGGAGTGCGGCTTGCTCAAGCGGGGCATCGAGGTGGTGTTCTTCGGCCTGGACGAAAAGGTGGAAACGGTCCGGCAGAAGGATTACCCGCAGAACTTCGCCCGCAGCCTCCACGTCATCGATGCCCAGCGCGACGACATTCTGCTTTGCTACGAGATGAACGGCCAGCCCCTGACCCGGGAGCACGGCTTCCCGCTCCGCCTCGTCGTGCCCGGCTGGTACGGCATCGCCTGGGTGAAGTGGCTCAACCGGATCGAGGTCATCGACCGGCGCTACATGAGCAAGTACATGGCGCGCGAATACGTCACCCTGCGCGGCGAGGAACGCGACGGCAAAACCATCTGGCGCGAGACGAGTGTGGGCCCGATGAACGTGAAGTCGATCCTGGCCCGCGTCGTCCGCCTGCGCGAGGGCACGCTCCGGTTGACCGGGGCGGCCTGGACGGACGGCACGCCGCTGCGCACCGTGGAGGTGCGGCTCAACGACGGCGCGTGGATGCCGGCCAGGCTCGATCGCACCCGGCGCTCGAAGTTCTCGTGGACGTTTTGGACCTTCGACTGGACGAACCCGCCGGCCGGCGAGCACAGCCTGGTCTCCCGGGCCATCGATGTCGAAGGACGCGTCCAGCCCGCGGCTGACGATCCGGCCATCCGGCTGAAGAAGACCTACTGGGAATCGAACCAACAGGTCGTGCGAAGAGTTCGGATCTGATCGCGATGCCCCACCGACCGGCCTGTTCGAGTCCCTGGCTCCAAGGGCCCGGCCTGATGGTCGGCGCCGCGATGTCGGGTTAGGATCGTTGCAAGACTTCGCCGCCACCATGAACCTTTCCACGGCGACGCGGTTCCGTTGGCTCAAGACGGGCGACGAGGCCTTCACGCAAATGATTGATGCGATCGCGGCAGCCGTCTCCAGCGTGCGCCTGGAGACCTACATCTTCGAGGAGGGACTGGTGGGCCGCGCTCTGCGAGACGCGCTCGTCAGCGCCTGCCGGCGAGGGGTGAAGGTGCGTGTGCTGGTCGATGCCCTGGGCTCGCGCTCGCTGCCAAACTCGTTCGCTCAGCCCCTGCACGAGGCTGGGGGGCAGTTTCAATGGTTCAATCCGCTCAACCTGTTCCGGCTCGAGTACCGGGATCATCGAAAGATTCTTGTCTGCGACGAGAAGGTCGCGTTCATCGGCGGGTTCAACGTGGCGGATCATTATCTGGGCGACGGCATCACCAGGGGCTGGAAGGACCTCGGCTTGCGCATCGAGGGTCCCCTCGCTGCGGAGTTGGCGCGAGCCTTCGATGACATCAGCCGGTTTGCCGAGTTCCGTCATCATCCGTTCCTCGGCCTGCGCCGGGCGCGGGGCCGGGGCCGGGTCGCCGCGGAAAACTGGCACTTGTTGCAGAACGGACCGGGGCGCGGACGCAACCATCTCAAACGGTCGTTGACGGAGGACCTGGCGCGGGCGCGCGACGTCCGCATCATCAGCGCCTACTTCCTGCCCGGTTGGCGGCTGCGGCGCGAGTTGCGCCGGGCGGCCCGGCGCGGGGCCACGGTTGAGCTGATCCTCGCCGGTCGGACCGATGTGCGTCTGTCCAAGCTGGCCAGCCAGCGTTTGTATGCCTCGTTGCTGCGGGCCGGGGTTCGCATCTTCGAATACCAACCCCAGATCCTGCACGCCAAGCTCTACCTCATTGATCACCACGTCTATGTCGGCTCGGCCAACCTTGACGCGCGGAGCATGGACATCAATTACGAGTTGCTGGTGCGTGTGTCGGATCGGGAACTGGCCGGCTCCGGCCGCCGCCTGTTTGCCGAGACGCGGCAGCATTGCCGGGCCATCGATCGCAAGGAGTGGCGTCGTGCGCGTTCCTTCTGGACCCGCCTGATGGAACGTTGGTCTTACTTCGTGCTGGCGCGGCTGGATCGCTCCTGGGCGGAGCGCCGCTGGCGCAGGACGGCCTGAGCCCGGCCACTGCGTCCTCCCCAGATCGATGGGGGGAACGCGTCTGCGCGGTTGGATGCCGGGCGCGCGCGTGCCGCTGCGGCTCACCGTTGCCGCAGGAACGCGACCAGATCCGCCATCGCCGGGGGAGGGAGAATCTGCTCAAACCCCTCCGGCATCAGGGAGAGTTTGCTGCTGTTGAAGCGGACAAGATCGCTGCGCAACAGCGTTTCCTCGCGGCCGGCGGCGGTGCGCAAGGTCACGCTGGACGGGGTTTCCGCCGTGATGATGCCCGTGACTTCGTGCCCCGACCTGGTTTCCGCCTGATACGCCACGTAGCGCCACTCGACCGCCTGGTTGGGATCGAGGATGGCCGCCAGCAACGCCTCCAGCGGCTTGCCCACCACGGCGTCGAGATCGGGGCCCACACTCTGGCCCTCGCCTCGCAGCCGATGGCAGATGCCACAGTTGGCCCGGTAAAGTTCCGCTCCGCGCGCCGGATCGCCCTTCAACTCCGCAAGTCCCCGGTAGTCGTCGAGCAGGCGGGCGCGCCGGGCATCACCCGTGGCCAGCAAACGCGTGGCCCGCTCGCGCGTGGGTGGGTGTGAGTGCGCCAGGAGCGCTTGCCGCGTCGTCAGCGGGAGGTCTGCCGGTCCCAGCGTGCCGCCCTCCACCGCGTCGAGGAGCCTGGCCACCCACATCTGACGGCTCATCAACAGGCTCAGTGCCTCCTCGCGCAGGCCGGGGCTGAAGCCGGCCCAGCCGGCCAGCAACGGGTCGGCCGCGGCCGCATGGTTGACCCGCTTCAACGCCGCGATGGCCGCGCTCTGCACTTCGGGTGGAATGGACGGCTGCAACAGCCCGGCCAGTCGCCGCAAGTCCGGCTCGCGGTCGGCCTCGGTGCGGGCGAGCAACCGGGTGGCGGCCACGGCTGCGGCAGGATTGCCGCTGAGATCGGGCGATTCCACGGTGCGCCGCGCTTCGGCGAATACGGCGCTAAGGGCGTCAAGCACCCGCCTCAGCGAGGTGCCGGCCTCGGCGCGGAACCGCTCCAGGGCAAGCCCCCGCCGGTCCAGCGCATCGAGGAAGGCGGCCAACGATTCCTGTTGCCAGATCGCCCGCGCGTTCTGCCCGGGAGCCGGTGTGGTGAGGTGCTGCAACGTCCGGACCAGGGCCGGCTCGTTGCGCTCCGCCGTGGCCACGCCGAGCAGGGCATCGAGCAGGCGGGCGGGGGGCGGGGGGGTGTGCGGCCCGACCAGAAGCGTTTGTAACATCGGATCCACATGCCGCGCCGCCGAGGTGAGCACGCCGGTTTGCAGCACATCATCCCCGGCATCGCGCAGGGCGAGGCGGGCCAGGGCGGCCCCGGCGACCGGGGAGTCCCATTCGCCCAGGGACAACGCCACCTGAAAGCGGACCGCCGGGCTCTCGTCGTCAACCGCCCGCAGCAGCGCATCGGCGAGGGCGGGGGCCGCGTTGTGGCGCAGGAACGGTTCGCTCAACTGCACGGCGGCGGCGCGGACCGCCGGATGCGGATCCACCAGCGCCTGTCGCAGCAATACGGGCGAAACGGCTTCCAGCCCCTCCAGCGTCCAAAGCGCATGCAGGCGGGTCTTTGGC
>DATLZF010000186.1:0-2936 GCA_035574135.1 Candidatus Methylomirabilota bacterium | reverse complement strand
GGTGACGGTGACCGTGCCGGGAGCGTTGCCCGCGGTCACGTTGGTCTGCGCGGTCCCGTTGGCGTTGGTGGTGGCCTGGGTGGGGTTGATGGTGGCGTTGCCGCTCACCGAGAAGGTGATGTTGATGCCCGCCAGCGGGTTGTTGTTGGCGTCGCGGGCGATGAACACCACCGGGCTCTGGAACGCCTGATTGACCAGGGCGGTTTGCCCGCCGCCGCTTTGCAGGAAGATTCCGGACACCACGGCCAGGTTGTTGAGGTTGAAGATCACGGGCGATGCGCTGGTGTTGTTGGCGAGGGCCACGCGCACCTGCACGGGTCCGGGCACGTTGCCCAGGGTGAGGCGGGCGCTGGCGCGGCCGCCCACGTCGCTGGCGGTCTGGACCTGGGAGAGCGTGGCGGAACCCTGGATGACGGTCCAGGAGAGCTGCGCGTTGGCCACCGGCGCGCCGCAGCCGTCGGTGACGGTTACCGCCAGGGGGGCCAGCACATCGCCGGCGCGGCCGCTCTGATTGTCGCCGGCCACGATGCCGAGCGTCCTGGCGCTGCCGGGAACAATATTGAAGATGAAGTCGAAGTTGCGGAACTCGCCGACCTCGATGCGCGCGGGTATGCGGCCGAGCACGCAGCCGGCCACCACATCACAGGAGGCGATGCCGTTATTGTCGGAGCGGGACAAGCCGCGGCAGGAGGCGGGACCGGGAAGGATGGGATCGAAGCGGTCGGCGATGCGGATGCCGACGTTTGGAATCGGGACGCCGATCTGAGGGAATCGCGCGGAGTGAACGCTGGCCTTGATCGCGCCCACCAGCACGTCTCCCTGGCCAATGGTGAGCTGCTGGGAAATGGGCTCGACGATGTGGATCTCCGGCGCTCCGGTGAGATCGTTGTTGAGGCGGTATACAGTGATCTTGAAATCGACGCTGCCGACCGAAGCTGTGGCGCGCACGGTCGCCGGACTGAAGGAGACGCCGAAGGGAATCGCACCTGCGAAAAAGTCGGTGAACGCCACGCCGGATTCGTCGGTGTTGGTGTTGGGATAGGTCAGATTGCCGTTGCCTTCCACCACCTGGAAGGTAACGGGCACGCCCGCCAGAGGTGCACCCTGATTGTTGACCACCTTCACCGTCAGAGGATGATAGATGGAAGTTGCGTTGAACTCCTGCACCAGTTGGCCGTCGCCGCTGAGGATGGAGATCAACTGCGGGCCTCCCGGCGTTCCGCCGCCGGATTCCGGGACCACCACGGTGTAGCTGGTGGTAGCCGCGCCGGCGCGCACGTTGACGATGTACACGCCGGCCGCATCCGGGACAGTGACGGTAGTCTGGACGTAGCCGTCGGCATTGGTGAACACGTCAGGATTCGCGATCACCACCGGGCTGCCGGGTTCGACGCTATGGATCACCGTCTGATTGAAAACCGGCCGGCCCAGCCCATCCAGCACCCTGGTGATCAGGGGCAGCGTGACGCCGCCGTGCTGCAAGGTCTGGTTGTTGTTGTATTGCAGGAACGAAGCGGCGCCCTGCTGAGGCGGAACCCCAGCGAATTGAAAGCGGCCGGAGTTAATCAGCGCCAGCACCTGAGCGTTAATGGTGTTGTTGGCCAGGTCGATGCGCAGCAGATTGGTCTGGTTGCCGTTATCGATCAGCGCAAACAAAAAGCGGGATGAGGGCAGCTCGCTGGAGACGGCCACGCCCAGCACCCGGCCGGCGGGAAGACTCGCGCTGAGGCTGGTATCCTGGGCGCCCAACGGCGCGGTGGTCACGTCGAACAGAGTCTTGGCGGCGCGGGAATAGATGAAAATCCGCTGGTTGCCGGCGATGAGGATCTGCTCAAACAGCGGTGTCTGGACTCCGAAGGTGGGCCACTCGTTGACCGTGTGATTATCGAGGTTCAGGCGCACGATGGCGCGTCCGCCCACCTGCGGCTCAGTGTTGATGAAGTAGGCGGCGGTCCCGTCGGGAGTGAACTGAAGCGGGCCCGGCACGGCCAGCACTTCGATCAGGCCGTTGGGAATCTCCGTCATGGTGGCCGGATCGAAGACGCGGATCTGATTGCTGAAGGTGACGTACAAGAGGCCGCGGGGCGACAGGGCCAAGCTGCGCCCCCGGAACGTGAGGCTCAGCGGGTTGCCGATGCGCTCGAACCGGGCCAGGTCCACAGTGACGATGGAGCCGTTGAATCCCGATTCGACCAGCACCCAGGCGCGCTTGGAGTCGCGGCTCACGGCGATGTCGGTGACCGTTCCGCTCACGCCGGCGCCGGTGGCGACGATGGTGTCGTTGGCGGTGTTAACAGCGTAGAACTGGTCGGCGCCCACCAGCAGCAGGCTGCCGTCGGGAGTCAGGCGGGCCACGCGCACGGCTCCGACGATGCCGTTCAAGCTCTGGAAAGAGGAAAAAGTGGCGTCGATGCGTTGAATCGGGCCCTCGCCGAGAATGTAGAACTTGGAGCCGTCGGGTTTAGCCAGAATCTGCCGGGAATTCGTAGGCCCCAGTGCGTCCACGTCGGCGATGAGGGGGGTGGCGTCGGCGGTATAGGCCAGGAAGCGCGCGCCCGGCTCTTCCGGCCCCGGGAACTGGAACAGGAAACTCTTCCCCTGATTCTGGGCCAGGGCGGCGCCGGCGGCGGTCAACACGCAGACCACCAGAGTGAAAACACGATTCACCATTGAGAAACCTCTCGGAAGCGAGATGGACGCGGAAGGACCACCATCAAGTCTAGCACAGACTTAAGCGCCGGGTACAAGAAACAAGGATACACCATAATGTTTTTTCGCGGGCGGAGTTGAGGGCAAGGCCGGAGGAAGGCGGTGCGGAAAAGCAAAAGGGAGGAGCCGAAGCTCCTCCCCGTTGCGCGCGGCCAGAGCCGCTTAGTGTTCGAGCGAGTCGTCCAGAGTCTGAACGGTGCGCTGGAGGTCGCTGCCCTTGTCGAGCA
>DATLZF010000185.1:0-4011 GCA_035574135.1 Candidatus Methylomirabilota bacterium | reverse complement strand
CACCTTCCGCCAGGCTTGAGGAGGGCAAGTCCCCCGGCCCTATCGTTATCGCGAGCGGGACGGTGGCGGCAACGGCCGCAGGACCCGCACTCGGTAATACTCCTGCGTGGCCTCGGGAATCAGAGCGAGCGTCCGCGTCGTGTTTGTACCCCACGCGGAACTGACGACGCCCAAACCGCTGTCCCGCCATGAGGCCTGAGGATTCCACGTCGAGCACCGATACAGGGCGTAAAGCCGGGAAGCGCGGCTCGACCAGGTGATCGCGACCGAGTTCGCCTTGTCGGGGCGAATCTGCGTGATCCTGAACTGACTGGCGGGATCAAGCGGATGCGTGTCGGCTTCGTATTCCTGATAATCGGTCTGTCCATCCCCGTCGGAGTCCCCGTCGCGGCTCAACGAAGCCAGCGAACCGGCATGGTGCCGTTCCCAGGCATCGGGGATGCCATCCCCGTCGGAGTCCTCCGCCGGCTCCAGCCAGCCCGTTTGTACGAGGGCCACGACATTGCTCAGGGCGATCCAGCCGCAATTGGCGCTCCAGATCGCGCCGCTCAACCGGCCGGTGCGCAGATCCACCTGTGGCCCGTCGAAAAAGGCACCGCGCGCGTCGCGATTGGTGAAGGTGAGCCAGCCGATTTCGGGCGACCAGGCGAAGCCGCGCAGATTGCCGCGTCCATCGTGGTTCACGCCGTAGTCTGCGGCTGACTCGCTCCGGTAGCGGATGCCGTCGGCCGGCTGACCGTCGCCCAGATGAATCCATCCCACGTTGGCCGCGTAAAGGTAGCCCGCGCAAAAGAACTCGCCGATGACGGCGCCATGGACGCCATCAGCGCGGGCGTTGACCCAGCCCAGATTGGCGCCGTAGGCGAACAGGTTCGTGGGGCTGATAGTGGTGGCGGCTCCCGCGCCGCCGGCCATCAGCCCCAGCGATAGCACTGCCGAGAGCAGGCCACCGTGTCCGCCGATGGCGCGTCCATGGGGGTCAGTAGGAGACATTGGACAGCGCATTGGAGGCGGTGTTCAGGGCGTCAGGCGAGCCGACGATGATGCCCAAAAAGGCATTGGCCGGCACGTCGTAGTTGCCATTGTTCTGTGAAGCTGTGTTGCGGATCACCACGTTGCCGGCCTCCGGCGCCCGGATGCCGCGCGCCGTGGTATTGAACACGACGTTGTTGCCCTCGATACGGTTGGCCGTGCCTGCGGCATGTATGGCGGCGTGGGCCGTGCTCGTGCCGTTGCCCGAGCAAACGTTGTCCGTCACGACCGCGCCGCTGTCGATGCGCAAGCCGTCGCCCCGATTGCCCTGGATCACACAGCCGCTGACGTGGCTGGCCAGGCCGGCCTCGATACCGACGCCGCCGTTTTGGGATATCGAACATCGGCTGATGACAGACTGCGACGCGGTGACGCCGTTGGTTCCGTTGGCGTGGCTTACGCAATCGGTCACCAGACCGCCGGCGGCAAGGCGGATGCCCGTGTCACCGTTCTGGCTGGCCAGACAGCGCTGGATGCTGCTGCCGGCATTGGCCACCAAACCATTCCCCCGGTTGCCACGCGCGACGCAATCGGTGATCACACTGCCGCGCCAGGCAGCGATGCCCGCCCCATTCTCGACGGCGGTGCAGGCGCGAATGACGCTGTTGCTGCCGGCGTCCAGACCCGTGCCCGTGTTGCGCTGGAGATGCAACCCCTCGAAACTGCTGTCCACCGCGCCAAACGCGGCCACGCCCATGCCCGTCCAATCCGAAATCGTGCCGTTCCGCAAGCGCAGGTTGCGCCGGAAACCGGTGACCACAATCCCCGACAGCCCGGATCCGCCGCCCTGCAGCGAAAAGCCGCCGAGGTCCAGCGTCACATCGTCCGCGATGACGGTAATGCCGTGCTGGCCAAACGTGCCCGTGAGATTCGTGGTCAGATAATATGATCCCGGCTGGGTGATGATGTAGGGCAGGGAACCAATGGGCGTGCGCGGTTCGATCTGCTGGAGGGTCTTGAACATGGGGCTGGGCGCCCCGGGAGGAACCAGACTGCCCTGGCCGGCGGCCCTCCAGGCTGGTACCAGTGTCAGCAGGAACAAGGGCAGGAGCGTGGGTACAACAGGGAGTTTCATGAACGCTGCGTCGTGACTGCGGGCAGGATTTAGACAGAGCAGCCCGCGAAAAGGAAGCCGAAAGCCGCGTGGCCCGCATGTTTTGGGCTTTCCGCCCCGGTTTGCTCGGGCACACTCACGCGCCGTGAAGATTTTCGGCCTGATTCCCGCCCGTTACGCCTCGACCCGGTTCCCGGGCAAGCCCCTCCATCCCATCGCCGGCCGGCCGCTCATTCAGCACGTCGTCGAGCGGTGCCGCCGGGCCACGTCGCTGGCCGAGGTGATCGTGGCCACGGACGACCAGCGTATTGCCGACGTGGCGCACAATTTTTGTCGCGTAGAAATGACTTCCGACCGCCATCCCAGCGGCACGGATCGCATCGCCGAGGTGGCGGCGCGATTGGAGTGCGATGCCGTGGTGAACGTGCAGGGTGACGAGCCGCTCATGGAGCCCGACGTCATCGACGCCGTCGCCCGGGCGCTGGCGAACGCCGACATGTCCACCGCCGCCGCGCCCCTGCGCGAGGCGTCGGACTACGACAATCCGAACGTCGTCAAGGTCGTCGTCAACGCCGCAGGGCGCGCCCTGTATTTTTCGCGCCGCACGATTCCGTTCCTGCGGGAGGCCGCCGGTCGGCCGGTGGCCGAGCAATTGGCGGCGTTTCCGTTTCTGAAGCACCTGGGCATTTACGGCTACCGGCGGCAAACGCTGTTGCGGTTGATTCGGTTTCCCGTTTCACCTTTGGAAAACGCGGAGAAGCTCGAACAACTCCGCGCGCTCGAAAACGGCATCAGCATCGCCGTCGTGCGGGTCGATTACGCAAGCGTGGGCGTGGATGAGCCGGAAGACGTGGCGAAGGTGGAGCGGCTCCTCAATCTGCCTTAAAATCCCACGCCGGTGGTGGTGGCCCATCACCGTGGCATTGGGGATCGCGCGGTCCATGACCGTTGCCCGGGCCCCGCACCCTGTGTTGGAGCGATTAATTCAAGCTGCCGGCCGAGCGTTTGATACCGCAGATGCCCACCTGAGTCGTCACCGCCCGAACCAACCTGCCGCGGGAAAGCCGATGCCGGCGAAACCGCAATCGAACTGTTGCCCTGCCACGGGCGTGCCGTCGGTCCAGCTCTCTACCCCCGAAGGGCATCTGGCGATGGTCTGCAATCGCCATTGCCCAAGGGTGACCGCCTCGGCCGTCTGTCGCAGCCAAGACACGGCGTCCCGGCCTACGCGGCAAGCGCGGGCCCGTCCCGCAACCCTGCCCAGTGTTACGTCCCGTTGCTCGCCGGTGAACAGGTAGTCATTCGGCGTCGGGCCGGTGGAAGTCAGCAGTGTCCCGAAGGGTCATACACGTAGGTGTCGGTGATCGCGCCGCTGGTGTTCAGCAACGCCCGCGTGTTGCCCGGACCGTCGGTCAGGTAGAAGTGCGTGTCCCACGCGCTGCCGGTCCAACGGCTCTGGCTGATGAGGTCGTGGCCGTAGGTGTAAACCCGGTTGAGGGTTGAGAGTTGAGAGTTGAGGGAGACATGTTCCTCCACCACCTGCGGCCCGCCGCTCGGGTTGACCGTGGCTACCAAATACCACGTCGTGATGCCGCCGGCGATTTTCCGAATCCGATTTCCGTCCCCGTCGTAGGCGTAGGTGGCGGCGCCGTTGTTGAAGTTCGTGAGGCGGTTGGCCCAGTCGTATTGCCACGCGCCGTCCAAGCTCACCGTGTTGCCGTTGGCGTCGAAATACGTCGAGCCGTTGTTGGGATTGGCGTCGTTGTTCAGCCAGTCGTTGACGCTGTAGGCTAGGGTCTGGCTGCCCAAGGTTGCGAGTGGACCGCTGCGCGAGAGGCGGTTGCCGACCGCATCATACGGTGGCTCAGGTTGCCCGACGTGCCGCCGCTGACCGTTTCACTCGTGAGCCGGTGGAGCCGGTCATA
>DATLZF010000184.1:0-5426 GCA_035574135.1 Candidatus Methylomirabilota bacterium | reverse complement strand
TACACTTCTTCCAGAGGCGTCGTCGCGTCGCCGAACTTCGGCAGGCGGACGTTCATCTTGTCCATCATCGAGAGGTAGAGCCGGCACATCTGGCGCTCGGGCTTCTCCTTGTAATCGAGCACGCGGCCGCCCTTGATGCGCCCGCCCGCACCGCCGAGCAGCACGACGGGAAGCTGCGTGGCGTCGTGGTTGCCGGTGAGCATCGACGAGCAGAACAGCAGCATGGTGTTGTCGAGCAGTGTGCGCGGGCCTTCCTGGATGGCGTCGAGCTTGCGCGCGATGTAGGCGACTTGTTCGAGGAAGAACTGGTTCACCTTCAGCCAGTCCGCCGTGTCGCTGTGCGAGAGCAGGTGGTGGATCATGTAGTCCACGCCCAGGTTCGGGAAGCGCAACGAGCTGTGGTCGTTGTTCAGCTTGAGCGTGGTGATGCGCGTGGTGTCGGTCTGGAAGCCGAGCACGAGGATGTCGCACATCAGGCGCATGTGCTCGGCGATGTCTTGAGAGTTGCCGCCGGTGGAGCTTCACCGCTGGGCCTTCGCGCCGGCCCTTGGCGTGGGGTTGGAGGAAGTTGGCTTTTCTTCGGAGAAGATCGTCGAGCCTACTGTTGAGCGATTTGGATGAGATGACCGCACGTGTCGTCGAAAACAGCGATGCTCACCGGCCCCATCTGCGTTGGTTCGGTGCGGAACACGACGCCCTGTTTCTTCAGGCGCTCACACAGGGCATGGAGGTTTCCGACGCCAAAGCAAGTCGCCGGAATCCCGGCCTCGAACAGCGCTTTCTGGTAATCCCGCGCGGGCGCGAACCCCATCGGTTCGAGCACCAACTCCGCGCCGTTCGGGTCGTCGGCCGAAACCACGGTGAGCCATCGGCCGCCGCCGACGGGTAAATCCCTCTTTTTCACGAAGCCGAGGGTCTCGGTGTAAAACTTCAGGGCCTTGTCCTAGTCGTCCACCATCAGGCTGCTGAGTTGGATCCGCGGCGTCAGCGGCGTGGTGGCGTTGGTGTCGCCCGTCACTTGAAATAGTTGAATCCGGTTGCCCCAAGTGTCCTCGAACACCGCCACGGTGACCGGACCTTGTTTCGCGGGTTTTGTGCTGAAGACCACGCCCCCGTTGGTCATTTCCTCGTACTTTCCGCGAACGTCTCCGATCGGGAAGGCAGTCAGCGGAATCCCGGCGTCGAACAGCGCTTTCTGAAAGGTGCGCGCGGGAGCGAACCCCATCGGTTCGAGCAAGAGTTCGGGGCCGGTTGGCTCGCCGGGCGCGGCGACCGTGAGCCACCGGGCATTCTCGCCGGGAACAGCGAGTTCGGTCTTCTTCACGAAGCCGAGGATTTCAGTGTAGAACCGCAGGGCGCGGTCCTGATCGTTGACCATCACGCTGGTGAGGATGATTTTCATGGCGGAAGAGGCCTGGACAATGTTGGTGGAGTTCGTTGGCGCCATGGCGACACGAGGCGGGCGGAGTTGGAGCAAAAGTAGTCCCGCCGCGATCACTCCGGTGGCCAGCAGGGCGAGCTTGAGCTTTGTCGCGGCCGTCAGCGCAACCGCATTGGCAGCGCCGGCCTTCCCGGCGAGCGCTGCAACCGTGGCTGGCAGGCCCGGCGGAGCCGCCGTGACCGGCATCCGCGAAAGGCCCGCCATCAACGCGGTGGACGAGACGGCGACGCCGCGCTTGACCAGCCGGCGACGCAGTTTCTCCAACGCGCGGGTCACCCGCTTCTTCGCCGCATCCTCTGACGTGCCGAGAGCCGCCGCCACTTCGCGAAAACCCTGGTTGCAATAGAAACGCAGAACGACCGCGTCGCGATCGACCCCACCGAGTTCCGCGATGGCGGCATCGACGTGCCGAAGCGCATCGTGGCCCAGCGGCGGACCGTGTTCATCGGGCGCATTCATGACAGCGGCCTCACTTTCCCAGCGCTGGCGGCGGGCCTCGCCTCGTTGGAGCTTCAGGGACGCAAACGTCACCGCTCGATGGAGCCAGCCGGCGATGACTGTCCCGCGAGGCAGTCGGCCGGCCTTCTCCGCCAGCGCGACGAACGCGGCCTGAGTCGCATCCTGGGCCTGATGCGGGTCCCGCAGCAGTCGGACAGCCGCGGAATAGACGTAATCAAAATGCCGCGTCACCAGTTCCCGGAAAGCGTCCTCGGAACGCTGACGCGCGTAGCTCTCGAGTAAATCGTTGTCGCTCGGTTCGGTCATCTTCTATGAGGCAACACCCGGTCGGGCGAAAAAGGGACATACCTGGATGCTTCACAGGATCGATCAGTCGGCATTGCCTTGGGCATTTTCGGCCTGCGGAAGCTTGCGCCGGCGCCCCAATGCCAGAGCAACGACAACACATCCAAGCAACCACCAGTGCGGATGGTCCGCGATGACGGTAAGGCACTCCGTCAGCCACTGGGATTTGATATATCCTTTCGCGGCAGCGGTGCCCGCTTCGGCCGCGCTGGCTGCCAATCCGATGGCGTAGTCCCGCGCGACCGCGGCAAGGCCTATCGCACACTTCACGCCTGCTGCGGCACCGCCCACCGCCGACCACCCGATGGCCAGACTTCCCATCGCGAACACACCGACCGCGACGCCCCAAAGCCACCAGCTCAGGCTGAACACGCCCACGGAAATCGGCCCGATGGCAACCGGTCCAACCGCCACGCCGCCAATCGCGAGCAGCGGACTCACGGCAATGTCTCCCATGGCCAGCCATCCGCAGACCGCCCGCGAACGTGGTTGAGCGGAGGAGGTCCCACCCCAGGCGATGGCGAACAATGGCAGACCGAGAAACCTTGCCTTGGATTCAAAGAATGTTGGGAATTGCAGCACCTTCCCCTGGGCCGCCAACGCCTGGCGATAGTCTTCGTCGGTCGTCCGCGTCTCGATGCGGATGCGCTGTACCTCGCGCTCCATTCGACGGCAGATCAGCCAGACGCCGCACACCAGCGCAGTCGTCCAGGCGCAGACGCCGATGAGGATTCCGACGGCCGACGCCGAAAAAAGCTTGCCGGCCTGACTCAACACCGCAACCAGCCCGATGCTCAGGACAAAGCAGAACGCAGTAAGCCGGCGTGCGTAACGTAGAACGCACTGGCGTTCCCGCGTTGAACGCGCGGTGGATGCGGCGGCCTTCGTCCCGAAATAGGCGCACAACAGACCAATGGCAGGCCCAATCAATGCCCCTCCACCGAACTTCGCCAACAGACCCTTTCCCGCCGCGCCGACGTTGCTGCCAGCGGTTCCTCCCGCAGCCAGCGCCGCGCTGACCATCGATCCAGACACCGTCGGCAACGCCGCAAGCACCGCGACCTTAAACGCGGCTCCCGGTCGCGAGCGCGACAACGCGGATTCCACGATCCCGGTCATCTCCGCGCGAAGCATGGCCCTGCCACGGCTAAGACGCTGCTTCACGGTGTCTTCAGACAGTTCCAGTTGTTTGGCGACTTCGGAGATGGACTGCTGTTCCCGGTAAAAGAGCACCAGAGGTTCGCGGTAGCTCTCGGGCATTCCCGCCAGTGTTTGCCACAGGAGGCGCTCCTCCTCGCAGGTCACAGCTCGCACCGCCGGATCGACTTCCGGCGAGGGAAACTCCGCCGCGGCGTCGAGCGGTGACGGCGACCCGCCGCGGCGCGCTTCCCGACGCACCGCGTTGGCCGACAGGTTGCGGACGATGCCGCAGAGCCAGGCGCGGAGCTTGCCGGGCTCGCGCAGTTCCTCAAGGCGACGCCAGGCCGTGAGGAACGTCTCCTGAGCCAGGTCCTCCGAATTCGCCAGGTTGCCGCAGGCGCTGTAGGCCAGCGCACAGATCAGCGATTGATAGCGTTCAACAATGCGGCCAAACGCCTCGCGATCACCGTCACGGGATCGCTGCCAAAGTGTTTCGTCGGACAAATCGGGCATGAGTTGCGGATTCAGTTTCATCACTCCAAAAGTGGCTGGGAAAGCCGGAAAGGTGACAATGCCACGGGCAAGGTGGACCGCGCGGCGCGTGCCACCGCGAGCTTGACGGCTGGGGCGGTGGAGCCAAGGCTCCGGACGTCATGAAGCGCCGGTTGGACGGCTCGGTGGAGGGCGTCGGGCGTGTAGCCCTGTTTTGCGCACGGAGATCGACTCGTCATCGCATCCCGCCGCCGCCCCGACGGGCTTCGGACGGCTCGGATGGCTCGTCAGCGAATCGTTGCAGCCGACCGAACGTGGCCCGAGGCCGTTCCTCGAACGGCCGCTGGATCGTTGGGCCTGCCATTGCCATGAGAACAAAGCACCGCATTTGTTCGATGAGCTTCGCGAGGGTTTATCCCCTCTATGTCGCCAAGGCAGAACGGAAGGGGCGCAAGAAGTCGGAGGTTGATGCCGTGATTCGCTGGCTGACCGGCTACGATCCGCAGGAGTTGAAAAGACAGTTGAAGAAGCAGACCGACTTTGAAACCTTCTTCAAAGAGGCTCCCCGTTTGAATCCCGCGCGCACTTTGATCACCGGCGTCGTTTGCGGCGTCCGCGTGGAGGACATTCAAGATCCGATGATGCGGGAAATTCGCTATCTGGATAAGCTGGTCGATGAGTTGGCCAAGGGGAAGGCGCTGGACAAGATCTTGAGGGCCTGACGCCAGGGGCCTTCCTGCTACGGCCAGCCAACGCCCGGCGCGGGCACCTCGATGGTCAGCACTTGTCCCGTTCGCGCTCGCGCCACTTCGGCAACCTTCTCCATACCGCGCCTTTCCGCCGTGATCAGGAACAACGTTCTCCGACCCGTTCCTCCGAGCATGCAAGCGAAGCAGCCGCGATCCAAATTGACCGTCTGCAGCACTTGACCTCCTTCGCGCACCCGCACGCAGCGCTGGTTGGGAACGTCGCCGTACCAGACCGCGTTGTCGGCGTCGATGCAGATGGCAGTGATCTTCCGGTCTCCCCGGTTGTAGAGCCCAAAGTGGCCTTCGTGCTTACACGGCGATTCACCCATCGCCGGACCGGTTAACCCGGATATTTCCTACCCACGGTAGCCGCCGCGGTGAGCCGGCAGTCCCGACAGCCGTGGACGCACTTCCACTGGCTCTCGCCAGCGGCTACAGTCTGCAGGCGTTTCTTGCGAACTGTGAAATATCCGGGTTAACAGGCTTTGTGCTTCGGTTGGGGAGGGCTTCCTTGACGGCGTTGCCGCGGCCTTGCCGGGAGTGTGATGAGATGCACAGCCGGGAAGAGCGGCAACAGCAGAACCCCCACCTACCGCAATGAAATCGCGACGAGTCAGGTGCATGACAAACGCCGCCAAGCGGCGCGGTCATTGTTTCGCTACACTTCTTCCAGAGGCGTCGTCGCGTCGCCGAACTTCGGCAGGCGGACGTTCATCTTGTCCATCATCGAGAGGTAGAGCCGGCACATCTGGCGCTCGGGCTTCTCCTTGTAATCGAGCACGCGGCCGCCCTTGATGCGC
>DATLZF010000183.1:0-5400 GCA_035574135.1 Candidatus Methylomirabilota bacterium | reverse complement strand
CCTCGCATACCTGGAGCAGGTCGTCGCGTCACGCTCCTACGGTCCGGCTCTCAAGCGTCGGGCCGAGGAGGAATCGAGAGCCATTCAGCAGAGGCTTCGCCGGGGCGACTTTCAAGTGGGAGACCGCGTGTTCTTGTTAGTGGAGGCGGAGTCAGTCCTCACGGATACGTTCACGGTAACGGATGGTCCTCGCCTGCAGCTCCCGATTGTCGGTAGCCTCTCGCTGAGCGGGGTGCTGCGTGCCGAGCTCGAACCACATGTTGCGGATCATTTACAGCGGTTTCTGCGGGAGCCACGCGTGACCGCGAGGTCGCTGGTGCGGATAACCGTCGACGGTGCAGTGGCCCGGCCCGGCTTCGTGACGGTTCCCTCCGAAACTATTCTCGCGGATGTTCTGGCAGCGGCTGGAGGTGCCAGTTCGAGCGCGCAGCTGGACCGCATTGTCGTGTCACGAAACAACCAGCCGTTGCTGAGTCGGGGAGAAATCGACTTGGCTCTGCGGGAAGGCAGAACGATCGACCAGCTGGGGCTGCAGGCCGGCGATCGGGTGATCGTCCCGGAGCGGGGGGAGGGCTTGGGGGGGTTCGAGAGTTCCATTCGGACGGTCTCGTATCTGCTGAGCATCCCGCTCACTATCTTCGCGATCACGCAGATCTTCTAAAGGTAAGGGGTGTGAGGTGGGGGACTGCGTCAACTTCCTTCCCCGTTCCGCCAATCGCTAGGTATCGAGGGCGTAGTGCCATGTCCATACGTTCCGCGGTGATCGAGGCAGCCCGACGTGCCGGTGCCCGCATCCAAGAAGTCCGCGCCGACACCGCCGTGGACACGAAGGCGGACGAGAGCCCCGTCACACGGGCCGACCGCGAGTCCGACGACATCCTGAAGGCCGCGCTGATGCCCCTCGCCCAGGCGGCCTGGCTTTCGGAAGAAACCGCCGATTCTGAGGGGCGCCTCACGGCTCGCCGCGTGTGGGTGGTGGACCCGCTCGACGGCACCAAGGATTTCATCGAGGGGATTCCGGAGTACGCGGTCGCCGTGGCGCTGGTGCAAGACGAGATTCCGGTACTCGCGGTGGTGCACAACCCGGCCACGGGAGACACGTTCTGGGCCGAACGGGGAGGCGGGGCGTTCCGCAACGGCCGGCGCATTCACGTCGCCGAAGGCGGAACGGTGCTGGCGTCACGCTCGGAAACCAAGTACGGGGAGTTCGCGCAGTTTCCCTCATGGGACGTCCGGCCCGTGGGGAGCATCGAGTACAAGCTCGCGCTGGTCGCGGCCGGGGAAGCTGCCGTAACGTGGTCCCGCGGGCCCAAGCACGAGTGGGACGTGTGTGCCGGGGCCTTGATCGTCCAGGAAGCCGGAGGTATTGCGACCGAACTGGCCGGCACGCCGCTGCGATTCAACCAGCCCCGCCCCAAGGTGCGAGGGATCCTGGCGGGAGCGCCGTCCACCTACGCCCGCGCGCTAACCGAGCTGGCAGCCGTCGGAGCCTCCGGCCGCATGGCGGAGCTGGATCGGTGACCCGCCTGAATCAACCCGTAACCTGATTGGAGTGACGTTGACCAACCACCTGATCGCCCCGCACGGCGGGACGCTCGTGAATCTGATCGTGTCTCAGCCGCGTGCAGCCGAGCTGAAGCAGGCGTCGCGCGATTGGCCTTCCTGGGACCTGACCCCGCGTCAGCTGTGTGACCTGGAGCTGCTGCTGAACGGCGGGTTCTCGCCGCTCACGGGGTTCCTCACCGAGCCCGCGTACGATCGCGTCTGCAAGGAGATGCGACTGCCGGACGGGACGCTGTGGCCCATGCCGATCACGCTCGACGTGCCCGAGGACCTGGCCAAGAAGCTGCGCCCGGGATCGTCCACGCTCGCCCTCCGCGATGCCGAGGGTGTGATGCTCGCAGCGCTGCACGTGGAGAGTGTATGGCAGCCGGATCGTACGGCAGAGGCTCAGGCGGTGTTCGGCAGCACCAACGGGGAGCATCCGGGAGTGGTGCAGCTGCTCAAGCATACGCACCCCTGGTACGTTGGTGGGCGCCTGGAGGGACTCCACGCCCCGACGCACTACGACTACCGAGCGCTGCGCCACACCCCGGCCGAGCTGCGCGCCGAGTTCTCGCGGATGGGATGGCGCAAGGTCGTGGCGTTTCAGACGAGGAATCCCATGCACCGCGCACATCAGGAACTCACGCTCCGCGCGGCGAAGGAAGTGGAAGCCAACCTGCTGATTCACCCTGTGGTGGGCATGACCAAGCCCGGCGACGTAGATCATTACACGCGCGTGCGGTGCTATCAGGCCCTGGTCCCCACGTATCCGCGTGGCACAGCGATGTTGTCGCTGTTGCCGCTCGCCATGCGGATGGGCGGGCCGCGCGAAGCCGTGTGGCATGCCATCATTCGGAAGAATCACGGCTGCACGCATTTCATTGTGGGCCGCGATCACGCGGGGCCCGGCAAGGATTCGAGCGGCAAGCCGTTCTACGGGCCGTACGACGCGCAGAACCTGCTCCAGCAATACGAGAAGGAGCTGGGCATTCAGATGGTGCCGTTCCGGCAAATGCTCTACGTGCCCGACCTGGACACCTACTTCCCGGAAGACGAGGTGCCCAAGGGCGCGAAAACGCTGGACATCTCGGGCACGGAGCAACGGCGCCGGCTCCAGCTGGGCCTCGAACTTCCGCAGTGGTTCACATTCCCCGCGGTGGAGCGCGAACTCCGCCGCAGCTCCCCGCCGCGCGACCGGCAGGGGTTCACAGTGTTCTTTACGGGGCTCTCGGGCTCGGGCAAGAGCACGATCGCGAACGTGCTGCTGGTAAAGCTGCTCGAGATGGGCGGGCGGCCGGTGACGCTACTCGACGGCGACCTGGTCCGGAAGCATCTGTCGTCCGAGCTGGGTTTCTCGAAGGAGCACCGGGACATCAACATCCGGCGCATCGGATTCGTGGCCTCTGAGATCACCAAGAACGGCGGGATCGCAATCTGCGCGCCGATCGCGCCGTACGACGGCGTGCGCAAGGACGTGCGGCGGATGATCGAGCCGCTGGGCGGGTTCATTCTGGTCCACATTGCCACGCCGCTTGAGGTGTGCGAGTCGCGGGACCGGAAGGGGCTCTACGCCAAGGCGCGCGCCGGGATCGTGAAAGAGTTCACGGGGATCTCGGATCCGTACGAGGAGCCGGCGGACGCGGAGATCGTGATTGACACGACGGAGACGACGCCGGAAGAGGCGGCGCAGCAGGTGATCTTGCACCTCGAGAAGGAGGGCTTCATAGGCGCCGAGCGGGCGTAGGCACGCTGCGGTTCGCGGGAGCGGCGCGGGAGCTCCGCGCGGCGCCCCCCAAAGCTCGTGCCATCCCCGCCTCACTGACGCTCACAGGCCGTACCACCATCGTGCCGCGAGCAGAATCGTCACCATTACCACGAACGTGAGCGGGGCGCCGAGCCGCGTGTAATCACTGAAGCGGTAGCCTCCGGGGCCGTAGACCATCGTGTTCGTCTGGTAGCCGATGGGCGTGAGGAACGACGTCGAGGCCATGATGGCCACCACGATCGCGAACCCGCGCGGGTTGGCGCCCACACGTTCTGCCGCGGCCAGCGCGATCGGAAACATCACGGCCGCCGCTGCGTTGTTGGTCACGATTTCGGTCACGAGGCTCGTGGCGAGGATAATCCCGAGCAACACTCCCAGCCGGCCAAATCCGTCGAATGCACCCACGAGATAGCTCGCGACCCAGTCCGCCAGCCCTGACTGCTCGATTGCCGCGCCGATACCGAACGCAGACGCAACCACCAGGATCACGTCCATGTCCACCGCCGCGCGTGCCTCCTTGGCTGTGAGCACCCCGAAGAGCACCAGCGCCCCCGCGGCGATCAGAGAGGCCTGGAGCATGGGCAGGATCCCGAGCCCGGCCACGAGCACGACACCGACCGTCACAAGGCCAACGATCCCGGCCTTCCGGGTGACCGCCGGAGGCGTTCCGCCGAGCTGCGAGATCAGAATGAAGTCCGGACGGTCGCGCCACCGGGTGCCGAATTCACGATCGGTCAGGAGCAACAAGGTGTCGCCGGTGGTGAGCTTGACCTCGCCCAGCTTGGCGTCCAGCCGCTCGCCGGCACGATGGATTGCCACCACGGCCGCCTGATAGCGACTGCGAAAGCCGGCCTGCTTTAGCGTGGTTCCCACGAGGGGCGAGGTTGCCCCGATGACCGCCTCGAAGAACGTATGCCTGGCAGTATCGAAATGGGTCACATGCTGCTGCTCGGCCGACACCAGGCCGCGGACGGCATGAAGGTCCACGACCTGATCCACTTTTCCCACGAAGCACAGGCGATCGCCGCCCTTGATAATCGTGTTGCCGGCCACCGGCGCGATGGTTTCGCCGTCGCGCTCGATCTGAATCAAGAAGACACCTTGCAGATGGCGTAGCCCGGCGTCCTCCACTGCCTTGCCGTCGAGTGGTCCGCCGGGCTCGGCGATCAAATGGACCGTGAACTCGCGCGCCGTCTCGCCCAGGTTGCGGCGCGCCGTGCGCCGCTCGGGAAGCAGCACCGGTGCGGTGAGGATCAAAACGACAATGCCGACCAGAGCCACCGGGAGGCCGATGGGCGTGATCTCAAACAGACCGAGCGGGCCGCTGCCATGGGCCTCGAGGAGTCCGGAGACGACCAGGTTGGTGGACGTGCCCATGACGGTCACCACGCCGCCCAGGATCACGGCGTAGGACAGCGGCATGAGAAAGCGTGACGCCGAGCGGCGCGTGCGATCGGCCCAATCAATGATGGGCGGGATGAGCATCGCGACGAGCGGCGTGTTATTGAGGAACCCCGATGCCGCGGCGGACACGGGCAGCAGCCGATTGAGCGAGGCGCGATCCGACCTGGCGCCGCCGAGCACGATCGCGAGCAGCGGCTGCAGCAGGCCCGTTCGCTCCACCGCGCGGGCCAGCACGTACAGCGCGGCCACGGTGATGGGCGCCGAGTTGCTAAAGCCGGAGAACGCCTGTCCCGGCGTGATGATCCCGGCGACGAGCAGGACGACGACGCTCGCGAGCATGATGTGGGCGGGGGCGTAGGTCTCGCGCGCCAGCAGGGCGAGCGTGCCGACGATCACTGCGAGGGTGAACCATCCCTGCCAGTCCATGCCTGCGCGCCTCGGACGGGACGCGCAAATCTAACGCGTGGGGGCGAGCGTGCCGTGCGTAGCGACGAGGGGGCGGCTTCAGTCCCTCCCGAGGCCGCCGAGTATGTTTGAGTGCTCGAAGGGTCCCGCTGCTCCCAAGCGCCGGCCCGCAGATTCCTCGATCCATGGCTTGAGAAGTTGCCGACGTACCAACCGACGGCCGCCGCGACGATCGCATCACGGACCAGCGCATCTCAGACGAACAGCCTGCTCGACCTCAG
>DATLZF010000182.1:0-4868 GCA_035574135.1 Candidatus Methylomirabilota bacterium | reverse complement strand
GGCCTCAGCGTTTCAACAAGCCGCCGGACCACTCCCGGTTTCCGGTGAAACGCGCGAGCTATCCCGAGTCGTGGGACCGCAAGTGGCCTGGTCCTAACTATCAGCAGCACTACACATTCAACGACAACACCATCTCCGACATGATCGACATGATGCTGGAGGCGGCGCGAATCTACGACGAGGCCCGCTACAAGGCCTCGGCGGAGAAGGGTGGACAGTTCATCCTCCTGGCGCAGATGCCCGATCCGCAGCCGGCCTGGGCGCAGCAGTACGACGCCGACATGCATCCGGCGTGGGCGCGCGTCTTCGAGCCCCCATCGGTCACCGGCGGCGAGTCGCAGGGCATCATGCGGACCTTGATGGTGCTGTATCGGGAAACCGGCGACAGGAAGTATCTTGAACCGATTCCGCGGGCGCTCGACTATCTGAAAAAATCGATCCTGCCGCCGGTGGACCGCTACGTCGAGGCGCGCGCGAGGATTCGCGGGCCGGTCCTTGCCCGCTTCTACGAGCTGAAGACCAACCGGCCGCTCTATATCACCAAGGGCTCACGGCTCAGCGCGGCCGGTCTCGGAAGCCGCCTCATCGACGGTTATGAGCTCAGCTACAGCGACGAGTCGGTCATTACTCACTACGGCGTGCTCGTCAGCGGCGCCGGGCTTGCCGAAATCGAGGAGGACTACCACGCGCTGATCAAGATGGATCCGAGGACGATCCGGCGGCCCGAGAAGCTCACCGGCTTGTCGCCGTGGTCCGAGAGGCCGCGGCCGAAGGCCTCGCGCGCGGAGCTGGCGGCAAAAGCCAGGGAACTGATCTCGTCGATGGATTCGCGCGGGGCCTGGCTGACCGAAGGAGTCATTGGCAAAGCGGACCGGCTGGTTTTCCTCTTCTCAGCCCGCGACATGGTGCTTCGCATCGGGCGTGGCCGCTCGGACGGCTCGGCCGGCGGACGCGGCCGCGACGAGAGCCAGATCATCCGCTTGCAGGAGAACGATACGGTCGAGATTTTTCAGGGCGAGGACCCGCCGCGCGAGCGCATCTTGAGCTCGCAACTCTTCGCGCAGAACCTTCAGACGCTGGCCGAGTACTACTCTCTTTTGAAGTAGGGCGGCCCGGCTCAGACGGAAGCTGGCGGAAGCCCCTTGCAGCCCGCGCATTTTACAAATAAAATTCCTTCACGTATCTAATTTCACCTAATGAAGGGAAAGTAGGGCCGCCATGCGATCTCCGTATTCCTTTGCGTATCTCCTGGCCACGGTTCTCGTCTTTACGAGCGGAGCCCGTGCGCAAACCACGTTCGCCTCGATCACCGGAACGGTGACCGACGCCGGCGGCGCGGTGATTCCGGGGGTGGCCATCGAGGCGACTCATGTGCGCAGCAACTACCGCTACACGACCCAGTCCAACGAGGCCGGCGCCTATACGCTGTCGCAGTTGCGCGAAGGCGAATACATTCTCCGCGCCTCCTCGCCCGGCTTTCAGGAATTCCTCGTCCAGGACATTGTGCTGATCTCGCGCGATGTGCGCCGCATCGACATCCAGCTTCAGGTGGGCACGGTGGAGACGCGCATCGAGGTGGTGGGCGGCGCCACCCTCATCGAAACCGAAACGGCGCGCATCGGCGACGCCAAGGGGACCGCGGCGCTGAACACCCTGCCGCTGAATACCCGTTCGCTGTACAGCTTTCTGGCGCTGACGCCGGGCGTGCTGGCCGCCGGCGGAGGCGTGGCCACCCGCCGCTTCGCCGGCAGCCGGCTGAACCAGTCCGACCAGTCCATCGACGGCATCACCGTCAGCAACGGCTTCGACGGCACGCAAATCTCGCCGCTGGTCAGCTACATCGAAAGCTACGAGGAAGTGCGTGTCGACATGGCCAACAACACCGCCGACATTGGCGCCGTCGGCCAGGTGACGATCATCTCCAAAAGCGGCTCCAACGAGTTTCACGGCAGCCTGTTCACCTACTACACGACGCCGTGGTTCCGCGCGCGCAATCCGTTCGCCGCGCAGCGGCCGGGCGGGGTGGTGCACCAGCCGGGATTCGCCGTGGGCGGTCCGGTGAAGATTCCCGGTCTCTACAACGGCCGGAACCGGACGTTCTTTTTCGGCTCCTTTGAGACCTCGCGCGGCAGCGACATTCTCCAGTTGCTGAACCCGACGGTGCCGATTCCGGCCTGGCGCGCCGGCGACTTTTCCGGGCTGGGCACGGTGGTTCGCGACCCCTTCGGCAGCGGGCCGCTGCCGGGCAACCGCATCCCGGCCTCGCAGATCAACCCGGTTTCGCAGCGCTATCAGGACCGCTTCTATCCGCTGCCGAACTTCGGCGACCCCAACGTTTTCACCGCCCAGAACTACCGCGAACAGGTGACGCGGCCGTTCGATCCCAACACCTATTACACACTGCGGCTGGACCACCGCTTCACCGAGAAGACGTTCGTGTTTGGCCGCTGGACCTGGAACCGCTCGCACAGCCGGGAGTTCGAGTCGAACCTGCCGACGGTGGGGCGGCGCTGGCAGACGCGCGACACCCGCGCGCTGAACATCAGCTTTACGCACATGTTCTCGCCCAACCTGGTGAGTGAGACGCGCTGGGGCTTCGCCTGGAATGACAATCCGCGCAACGGCCCGATTATGGGCCCGGAGTTGGTGCGCGAGTTGGGCCTCACCGGACTGGTGCCGGATCTGCCGAACATCAACGGTTTGCTGGACGTCAGCTTTGCCGGGCTGGGCATTCAGCGGGTGATGCAGACGCCGTGGCGGCATCCGGGTTTTCTGAACTTCGCCCAACAGTACCAGCAGCATTTGAACTGGTTCAAGGGCAAGCATTCGCTGAAAAGCGGGGTGCAGTTGAACCGGGTGCTGTTTCAGGACCAGCAAGCCAACGACGCCTTGTTCGGGCGGGTGCAGTTTTCCAACCGTTTCACCGGGTTTCCCTACGCGGATTTTCTGTATGGGATACCGACGAACATGAACCGGGCGTTTCCGCCGGTGCTGATCGACCGGGTGCGGTGGTCCTATGAATTCTTCGTGGCCGACGACTGGAAAGTGACACCGACGCTGACGCTGAACGTGGGCTTCCGCTATGAGCTGAAGCCGGGCTACATCGAACGGAGCGGACGCCAGGCGGTGTTTGACATCGCGACGGGGCGGATTGTGGTGCCGGACGGGGCGCTGCCGGTGGTCAGCCCGCTGGTTCCGAGCGGCTATGTGGACATCGTGGAGGCGAGCCAGGCGGGCTGGCCGTCGCGGACGTTGATGCGGACCGACCGCAACAACCTGGCGCCGCGCTTCGGCCTGGCGTGGCGCCCGCTAGGGCCGAACACGGTCCTGCGCGCCGGGTGGGGCCTGTTCTACGACGTTGTGCCGCGCGCGGTGGCATCCGGTGGATCGCCCTTTGTACTGAACGAGCCCACCTTCACCAACCCGGCAAACAACCCCGTTGTGATCTTCCCGCGGGTCTTTCCAGATCAGGGTGGATCTTTATCGACGATAGGATTGCCCGCCGCCATGCGGCAGGATCTTCGCATTCCCTTTTCGATGCAGTACAACCTGACGATCGAACACCAGCGTTGGAATACCGGCTTTCGTGTTTCCTATATCGGGACCAATACACGCCAGGGCGAATGGGGGTACAACATCAATTCCCCGGTACCCGACGAAAACCCGTTTATCAGCAAGGGCAGGCTCTTTCCGCGCTATCCGGCCATCACCTACATCACCAACGGCGCCGGGCATCAGTACCACGGCTTGCAGACCGAGGTGGAGCGGCGCTTCTCGAACGGCTTCTCGTATCAATGGTCGTGGACCTGGGCGCGCGACATCGGCGACCTGGAACGCGGCCAGTCGCCGGAGAACCCCTTCGACCGGCGGCGCGAGCGCGGGGTTTGGCTGGACATCCCCACGCACCGCGTCACCGGCAATCTGATTTACGAACTGCCTTTCGGCCGCCGCAAGCGGTTCCTGCACTCGGTTGGCCCGGTGGCGAACCATATCCTGGGCGGCTGGGAGGTTACCGCCATTTACAGTTACTATTCCGGGCAGTTCGTCACGCCGGCCTGGACCGGTCCGGACCCGGTGGGGATCGCCTTCACCACCAGCGCGACCCCGCCCAACGTCACGCTGCGCCCGGACCATCTGCGCAACGCCAACCTGCCGCCGGGCGAGCGTTCGGCGGGCCGCTGGTTCGACGTGGGGGCCTTCGCCCCGCCGCAGCGAGGCTCCTTCGGCACTTCGGCGCGCGGGGTCATCATCGGCCCGGATTCCCGCGTAGTGAACTTCGGCTTGATGAAGTCGATCTATTTTGCCGAGCGGGCACGGCTGCGGGCCGAAATCACGGCGACCAATCTGTGGAACCGGGCCAACTACTCGCTGCCGGACGCCAATATCGCCAACGTGGGAACGGTGGGGGTCATCAGCGGCGTGGGTGGGACGGCCACGCTGGATGGCTCCGGCCCGCGCAGTTTCCGTGCGGGGCTACGCTTCGAGTGGTAGGCTTCGGCTGATCCCTGCCCCCCACGCAGCAGGCAGCGCCAGGCGCTCACACCGACCGGACCCTCTGACGATTTTTCTTGATCGCCTGTGAATCGCGTTGTAAAGTGAATCCAAGCAAAGCTCGCTAAGACATTAAAAAGAATTAAGTTATCGGCGATCTCACGATCGCGGAGGGTCACTCATCATGCGATTCCTTGGATCTGTCCTATGCCTGGCGGCGGCCGTCGTGGCACCGCTTTTCCCGCTGAAGGCGCAAACCACGTTCGCCTCGATCACCGGAACGGTGACCGACGCCGGCGGCGCGGTGATTCCGGGGGTGGCCATCGAGGCGACTCATGTGCGCAGCAACTACCGCTACACGACCCAGTCCAACGAGG
>DATLZF010000181.1:0-5153 GCA_035574135.1 Candidatus Methylomirabilota bacterium | reverse complement strand
GCAGCCTCAAAACGGCACGGTCCGCCGCTGGCGCCGCTCGAAACGCACCGTGTGGGTGTAGCCGTACCGCCGCGCCAGCGCGACCGCTTCGGCGAAGCTCGCGCCCACTTCCTCCGGTGCATGAGCATCCGAGGCGAACGTAATGGGCACGCGCGCCTCGGCCGCCAGCCGCACCAGCGCCGGGCTGGGGTAAATCTCGCGGCAATCCTTGCGCAGCCCGGCGGTGTTCAACTCCAGGGCCACGCCGCTCCGCGCGGCGGCCGCAATGAAACGCGCGAAAAGTGGCGTGCAATCCTCCCGCGGATAAAAGCAGAACTTCTTGCACAAGTCGGCGTGGGCGATGATGTCGAACAACCCCGACTCCGCCGCCCGCGTCAGCCGGTCAAAGTACTCCGACCATACCTCCAACGGGTCGCGGTTTTTCCATTCGTTGACCCGGGCGGGATTGTCCACCTCCCACGAATCGGAGACGTAATGCACCGCGCCGATGAGGTAGTCCCAAGCATGCCGGGCCGCCAGGTCGCGTATGTAATCCTCATGGCCGGGCAGATAATCGACCTCGAGCGCGAGCTTGATGCTCAGGGTCGGATGCGTGTGTTGCGCCTGCCGGACCTGGGCCACGTAGCCGTCGAGGTCCGATTGCCGCATGTGCCAATCGTCCCAATCGTCGCGCGGCATCGGGCCATGCTCGGAGAAGCCGATCTCGTCCAAGCCCAACTGCACCGCTCGCGCCGCCAGGTCCGAAGGCGTGCCGACCGCGTGCCGGCACAGATAGGTGTGCATGTGATAATCCGCTGGCCAAGCCATGATCGAATGAGCGTAGGGGAACCCGCCGGCGCCGGGCAACGGGGATTTGGCTCGGTTTTCCCCGCCGACGGGGGCCGCCAGAAGGCGGAATGGCCAATGTTCGATGCCGTTGGCGCATTACGGCAGCAGCCCGGCCCGCCAACGGTTCGCACCTGGCGCTGCCCGGGACCCGCAAGCGCCGGGCACACCAAGGGGGCGGTCAGTGATCCAGCCGTGGAGATCTGGAACGTGACGCGACCACCGTGCGCGGCGGGTTTCTGACAACACCCGGCGGTGTCAGCAAGAGCAGCAAAGGATTTGAGCCGGCGCCTGGCCGCTGCTAGATTCGCGGCATCGAAACCGATGCGCTCCGCGCTCCCATCCAAGCTATCTCCGGAACTGAAGTGCCATGCATTCCCTGCACAGGTATAGCCCCACTCGGAAGAACCATTATTCCGCCAAGAACGTCAACAAACCGGTCGCCTTCATCTGCCTGGCAGAGTCCGCCCAACAGGTCTGCCTGACCGGCGACTTCAACGATTGGGACTTCCAGTCGCACCCCATGAAACGCCAGGTCGATGGGAGTTGGCGACTGGAGGTGCCTCTGAGCCACGGGCATCATCATTACCTCTTCGTCATCGACGGCAAACCCACCCTCGACCCACGAGCGCAGGGCGTGGCCCGCAACGAGAAGAACGAGAAGGTGTCCCTCGTGGCAGTGAGCTGAATCCTCGTCAGTCGCAGGCGAGGAGGACAGATCACTAGCAAACCGAAATACGACCGAGCCAGCCGACATCCACGGGATGTTGTTGCGGTTTTGCCGGCGGGTGTGGCCCCTCGAACGACGGTCCGTAGTAGCCCGGACGGGCGACGCTACTTCTTTATTGTCAACGAGGGGCTCCGGACTATAGTCCGCCCGTGATTGAGCCCCACGAAGTTAGAGCTGAGTCGCTCTGACTAAGGGGGGACCAATAACAGACACGACCGGCCGAACCGCCGGTCTGGAAAGGTAAAACTATGAAGTCCATTACCGCGATCGCCTGCGCATTGGCGATGGTCGCCAGCCTCAGCCTTGCACGAGCTGAAGACTCCTGCTGCGACAAGGCCAAGAAGGAAGGTAAAGAATGCACCCATAAGTGCTGCCAGGCCGCCAAGAAAGAAGGCAAGGTCTGCGAGAAGTGCAATCCGAAGAAGGAGAAGAAGTAATCTCCTTTCCGCCCGACCCGGTTGCCTCCGCCCGCCCGTCCTTGGGCGGCAGTCCAGGCAACGTGTGGCCGGAGCAAGCGTGAGAGCGGCTGGCCCGGTTTCCGGGCCAGCCGCTTTGCCTTGGTTTCCAAGCTCTGCTCTGATGCCGACCAAGATGGTTACGCGGTCTTGGAGCAGCTCGCACAACCGCACAGAGTCAGCCGCGCACGGACGCCGGCAAGCACGCGTCCGCCAAGCTCATCGTCGGCGCGAACGACCTTCGATGCGCCGTTTTCTTTCCTCCGGCTTAAATCGATAAACGCGTGGGATGGCACCGTCTGAATCTGGCATGAACTGGACGACTTTCTGGGCGATCGGCCTCACGATCGGATGCTTGGGCTGCGGAAGACATGGTGACCCGGGCGGCGGCCACGCCCATACACACGTGCCACCCCACGGCGGCGTTGGCGTGGAGCTGGGCAACCATGAGTTCAATCTCGAACTCGTCTTGGACCGGGCCGGCGGTCAAATCGAAGCCTACGTCCTCGACGCCCATATGGAAGAGTTCGTCCGCATCCCCGCCGAATCAATTCCCATCCGACTGAAAGCCGGTGGCGAGGAACGGCCTTTGGCTCTGTTGCCCGTCGCCGCAGCAGCCACCGGCGAGAAGGTTGGTGACACCTCTCACTTTCGAGCTCAAACCGACTGGCTTCGCAGCACCAACGCCTGGGACGGCGTCCTAATCGACCTCACCGTCCGGGGCAAGCGATACACCAACGTGGCCTTCCGGATCCAGACGCCCGCGCCCGCCCAATGACTCCGAACCGTTCAAAAGAAGCCCAACTCCGTCGCCTGCGTGAAGGGACTGCTCTGTGTGCGGCTGGCGGGGCGGCATCGCCACGAGTTGGCCTGACGCTCGCGGCGGCGCTGCTGGCCGGATGCGACCGGCAGCCCGCCCGCGACACGACCACCGGCGAAGTCAGAGGCGAACCCATCACGCGACTCTCCGCACTTCCGCCCGCAAGTGCTCCGGCGACCAATCCCGCCATTGAGACGCCGGCCCTCGTTAACGGCAACTCCGGCAAGGAACCGGATTTTCAGATGGTCGGGTTCGACAAACTCTCCGCCTTCACTTTCGAGGTCTCGGACGAACTCCTCGGGCCTGTGACCAATGACCTTGCGGCCGTCGCAGCCAAGACCGATGCGCTCATCCCGGAGACCATCAAAGCCTTCAACAAGAAGCCCGTGCAGGTGCGCGGCTTCATGCTCCCGCTCAAAGTCGAGGGCGGGCTGGTTACGGAAATGTTGCTCATGAAGGACCAGTCCATGTGCTGCTTCGGCGTCGTGCCCAAGATCAACGAATGGATCAGCGTCAAGATGGTCAGCAAGGGTATCCGGCCCGTGATGGATGAGGCGGTGACACTCTTCGGCACCTTGCACGTCGGGGAGATGCGCGAGAACGGCTACCTGGTCGGCATCTACCGGATGGACGGCCAGAAAATGGCCTCGGCGCTCGACAACTGACGGCGTCCGGCGCGGCCGAGGCCCGCCCTCATGCGTCGGCATTGCGCATTACGAGCTCGGGCTGCACACTGCCGGGAGTCGCGGGGTCTGAACGGTTCCCGCGACACTGCCGCGCCATGAACCAACCCAGTCCTGAACCGGGGAAGCCGGAGTGCCCGATCGAGCCGCCCGATCACCATCATCTCAACGCCGCCATCGGCTGGCTCGAATTGGGCAACCCCACGGAAGCGGGGGAGGAAATCGCCCGACTGTCTCCTCCGCTGCTGGATCACCCCGACGTATTGGAGGTACGCTGGGCCATCTGCGCCGCCTTGCAGAGCTGGGACGCTGCCTTGGCTGTGGCCGAGGTGCTGGTGGCACGCTACCCCGAGCGCGATTCCGGCTGGGTGCACCGAGCCTACGCCTTGCGCCGGGTGCGCGGGCGGGGCTTGGAGGAGGCGTGGGCGGCCTTGCGGCCCGCGTTCGAAAGGTTCCCCAAGGTGCCGGTCATCCCCTACAACTTGGCGTGTTACGCCTGCCAGTTCGGCCGCAAGGAGGAGGCTTGGGAATGGTTGCACAAGGCCATGGAGGCCGCCGGCAGCGTCGACAAAATCAAGCAAATGGCGCTGGCGGACGCAGACCTCCAGGAGCTGTGGGATCGCCTTCGCAGCCTGTGAGTTCGGAGACCAAGACGATTCAACCACAAGTCCACCGCGTGGCTCGTGGCTGAACCGTCCTGTGGGGTTGTTCCCCTGTGCCCTTGGCGTCTGACTGACAGAAATTCCGCGAGGCATTTCCCGGCATCCGGCGCTCCGACACCCATTGTCCGCTCGGCCAGAGCCGTGTTCCGCCATTCCAAGTCGCCGCCAAATCCCTGCCGTATGCCGGCGACGCGTGCTTTCCAACCCTGCATACGCAGGAGCCCGGACGTTTCTTTCAAAATATTTGACGACGGTGAAATGGCCCGAGCCGCCAGGCAGTGCACGTCCAATCGGGAGCGTCGAGCGAGGCTCGTCCTGCCGCGGGTTTGGGCGGATGGCACAACGGCCCGGCGATCAAACCGCTTGCCTCGACCGGCGGGCTGTGAAAGCGTTCCGCCCCTGATTTGAGTATGGGTCACATCAAACTGCACATTCCGGGACCGGTCGAGGTCAGTGAAAAAACCTTCCGCGCGCTCTGCTCCCCGATGATCGGTCATCGCGGGCAAGGGTTCAAAGACCTCTACGCCCGGATACAGCCCCAGTTGCAGACCCTCCTGGCGACCCGCCAGCTCGTTTACCTGAGCACTTCCTCGGCGTGGGGAGTGATGGAAGGAGCGCTGCGCAATCTCGCGACGAAGAAGGTTCTCAACTGCATGTGCGGCGCCTTTTCGGACAAGTGGTTCGACGTGGCAAAGAAATGCGGGCTGGAGGCCGAAGCCCTCCAAGTCCCCTGGGGTTCGCCCATTCGCGCCGAGGACGTGGATCGCAAGCTGGCCACCGGACAATTCGACGCGCTGACGCTGATCCACAACGAGACCAGCACCGGCACCATGAGCCCCCTGGCCGACATCGCCGCGCTCAAGCGCAAGTATCCGGACGTGATGTTCATCGTGGACGCCGTGAGCTCGATGACGGCGGTGCCGCTGGAGTTCGACCGGCTGGGCATCGACGTGTTGCTGGCCGGCACGCAGAAAGCCT
>DATLZF010000180.1:0-6446 GCA_035574135.1 Candidatus Methylomirabilota bacterium | reverse complement strand
GTTCCTCGCTTTCGCGGAGGGCGGCCTCCGCGCGCTGGCGTTCGGTCTGGTCACGGTACACCAGCGCCACGCCGATGCTCTGGCCTTGATCGTTGCGGATGGGCGCCGCCTCGGCCTCGACGGGCACGGTGGTCTGGCGCCGCGTGTGCAGGGTCAGCGCACCGAACAGGCGGATGGGGCGTCCTTCCGTCAGCACGGGCCTGAGCAAGTCCTCTACGACCGACCGGCCCGTCGCGTCGGTGATGTGGAAAACTTCGCCCAGGGACCGACCGATGGCGTCGTTGACGGCCCAGCCGGCGAGCCCCGCCGCCACGGGGTTGACGAAGGTGATGGTGCCGGATTCGTTGGTCGTGATGACGGCGTCGCTGATGGCGCGGATGGTGGCGGAAAACCAATGCTCAATCCGCTGGAGGGCGCTGACGGAGCGGTGCCTTTGCAACGCGATCTCGATGCTGGTCCGGACTTCCTCGGGGCGGAAGGGCTTGAGCAGGTAACCGAAGGCACCGGCCGCCTGCACCCGTTCCAGGGTCGTCTCGTCTCCCAAGCCGGTGAGAAACACCACGGGCGTTCGATGCTCGTCCCGCACGCGCCGGGCTGCTTCGATGCCGTCCACGGCGCCGGAGAGCGCCACGTCCATCAGGACCAGATCCGGTTGCAGGCGAGCCACCTCGCGGATGGCTTCTTCGCCACTGGGGACCACCGCGCAGATGGCGTAGCCGGAGTTGCCCAGGCAGCGCTCCACCAATTGCGCCACGGAGGGGTCGTCCTCCACGAGGAGAATCCGTGCGTGTGACATGTGATGGAACGGAAGCTAGCCAAGGAAGGCGGGAATGGACAGCGGGAATTGTGTTGTCGGCCTCCAAACGGCGTCCGGCTGGCCTCCAGTTTCTGCTAATGAAAGCCGACGGCCCGCCGATTGAGCCCGACATGGTGTCACCAGCACTTAACAACATGAACTGAAAGCGGGGGAGGCGGTGGTGACGCTCTCTGGCCGCCCGAACCGCACGAACAACTATGAAGAAATCCATCCTGAAAGTGGCCCTTGTGGCCGTCTTGGCGGGGTTGGCGGTGGGGACGGCTCCCGGCGCGCGCGCCGAGCAGCCTCCGGCTTCGTCACCTGCGCCCAAGACCACCCAGCAGCAGTTGACCGGCAAGGTTGTGGCCGTGGACAAAAAGTCCAGGTCCATCACCCTCGATGTCAACGGCAAGACCTACGTCCTTCAACTGGACAAAAAGACGAAAATCCAGAAAGCTCCGGCCAACGGCAAGCCGGGCGTCGAGCAGACGATTGACGACATCAGCGTCGGGGAGTCGCTCGAGGTGGCGGTGGCCGTAACCGAGCTACCCTCCGGTGAGGTTCAAGTGAGCGTGACGGAAGTGAAAACCGGGTTGCCCGAGGAGGCGGCCGGCAAGGCGCTGGGCCATGACAAGGGCAAGCGCCAGGGGCCGCCGACTCCGTTTCCCGGCAATGGCACGCCGAACCTGGGCAACAGCGGCGGTGGGGTCGTCTCGGGTAACTGAACGCATCGAAACCAACTATCACATCAGCTCGTAGAGATATGACAAAAACTATCAGCCACAAGAAAAGGAATGTCTTGATTGGAACCTGTTGGTTCACGGCCGTGCTCAACGCCGTGTTCTCTACGGGCTATGCCGAGGAAGCCAAGGAAGGCGCTGCAGCTTCTGGAGATGCCGTGGCGGAGAAGGTCCTCCGCTACGGCATCTTCGATGTCCGCCCCACCATCCAGGGCGGCGTTTTGTTCGATGACAACATTTTCACGTCACCGACGCCGGGCATGGAAGACGAGGATCTGATCTGGTATGTCACTCCGGGGATTACCTTGGGGGCGGGCGACTACCAGGAAGGGGCGGGGAACTTGTTGCTGATGTCCTACGCCCCGCGCCTGAGCTTCTTCACCCACAACAGCAGCGAGAACTCGGTGGACCACGAGGCCAAGATCTCCGGCCGGTATTTGACCGGCCCTTGGACGTTCTCGCTGCAACAGACCTATCTCCAGACGCATGACAACGTGGTCGATGCCGGCACGCGGGTGGATCGCGACTTTTGGGTGACCTCGGGCTCGGCCAAGTACGAATTGAGTCCGAAAACCCTGCTGGACGTTTTCGGGTCCGCCAGCTTCAACGAATACGAGGGTTACGAACGAAACGACGGTTCCGATGTCGATCCCCTCTGCTACAACGAGTATGTCGGGGGGGTGGGGGCGGATTACTTGTTTTCGCCCAAAGTCTGGTTCGGGCCGGCGTTCCGGTTCGGTTCCGTCCAACAAAAGGATGCGCCGGACCAGAACTATCAACAATTCCTCCTGCGCGGAAACTATCAGTCCACCGAAAAGCTCAAGTTCGTCGGCAGCGCCGGCGTGGAGCTTCGCCACTTCCAAGGTTCGGATGCCGAGGATTCGGAGGTGAATCCCGTTTTCGAGTTCGGGGTGGCCTATCGAGCCTCCGAACCGACGACGCTGTCACTCGACGGCTATCGGCGCGAGCAGCCGTCCACGACCGACCCGGAGGCCAACTACTCGACCATGGGGGTGTCCGGCGGCGTGAGCCACACCTTCCGGCAGTTCTACACGGCCAGCGTCCGGGCGGGCTACGAGCATCTCGACTACACCTCCCGCCGGACGACCGTGGCGGATCCGGACCGGGAGGACGACTACTTTTTTGCCCGGTTCGGCTTCGACTTTCAGCCCCAGAGGGACCTGACCGTCGGTATTTGGTATCAGTATCGCCAGAATGATTCCGACGATGCGCTTTACGAGTTCGACAACAACCAGGTTGGCCTGAGTTTCGCTTATCGGTTCTGAGAAATCGGAACACGATAAGACGAATGAAACCAAGCCATGCCCTTGTCCTTTCCCTGACTCTCCTCGGCGCGCTGCCGGGCGTCCGTTCGGCAGCCGCCGAGGACATTGCCACCCTCGCCCGCGCCGCTGCGGAAGCGGCGCGCGATGCCAGCAGCTACCGGCTCGTCCCAAATGATGTGATCGAGGTGCGCGTTTATCAGGAGGAGGACCTCACCTCCAAACTGCGCCTGGCCAAGGACGGCACCGTCACCTTCCCGTTGTTGGGCACCGTCAACCTCGGCGGCAAGACCGTGGACGAGTGTGCCGGTTACCTGCGCGAGTTGCTCGGCAAGGATTACCTCGTCAATCCCCAGGTGACGGTTACGGTGGCCGAATACGCCAAGCGCCGCTTCACCGTGCTGGGTCAGGTGCAGAAACCCGGCTCGTTCGAGATCCCCAACGAAGAATCGGTCACCCTCCTCCAGGCCATTGGCATGGCCGGTGGTTATACCCGCCTGGCCAACACCAGTCGCGTGCTCGTCACGCGCGTGGGCAAGGACGGGCGCAAGACGACCTACACTCTCGATGTCAAATCAGCCACCAATGATACCGATACCCGGCCGTTCGAGATTCGTCCGGACGACACGGTGACCGTTCCCGAGCGCGTGTTCTAATCCCAAAGCCTTCTCCGTCATGTCCTCTCTTGTGTCCTCTCCCCGCGACCCGAATGCCTTCCGCCCGGCCGATTTTCGCGCCGTCTGCCACCTGGCCCGGGAACGTTTCTGGATCATCGTGTTGAGCCTGGTTCTGGCGGGCTGCGGGGCCGCAGCCTACCTGATGAAGGCACCCAAAATCTACGCCGCCAAACTGCTCCTTCAGGTCGAGCAGGAGGAGCAAAAGATTCTCAACATCGAACAAATCCAGCGGGAGAACCTTCAGAGCCTGGAACTGCTCAAAACCATCGAGCAAACCATGCAGAGTCGCGCCCTCCTGCAACGCGTCTTCGAGGCCAACAAACTCGCCCAGGACCCCCGGTTCGCCCCGGCGGGAGTCGTCCCGGCCCCCACACCGGAGCGACTGCTGACCCGGCTGGAGGCGATGGTCTCCGTGCGCTTGCGCAAGGGCACGCGCCTCATTGACATCAAGGTTGAGCACACCAACGCCGCCTTCACCGCGTTCGTGGCCAACTCGCTCGTGAAGGAATACCTCCGCATGAACCTCGAGCACAATGCCGCCGCCGCCGAAGTCGCCAGCGAACTGCTCGAAACCGAGGCCAAACGGCTCAAAGCCAAACTCGAACAATCTGAAAATGCCCTCCAGGCCTACAAGGAGGCCACCCAAGCCGCCTCCCTTGAGGAGCGCCAAAACGTCGTCGTCGAAAAGCTCAAGGAACTCAGCCAGAAGGTCACCGAGGCCAAAAGCCTGCGCATCACCCACGAGGCCGCCCTCCGCCAGGTCGAGAAGTTTGGCCAGGACGTGGAGGCCCTGATGGTCGTGCCCGCCGTGGCCAACGACCCGTCCGTCTCGGAGATCCGCTCGCATATCGCCAAGGCGGAATCCGAACTGGCGAACATTCGCCAGCGCTACAAGGAAAAACACCCCAAATACATCCAGGCCACCAGCCAGCTCGCCGAGTGGAAGAACGCCCTCGCCAGAGCGGTTCTCAACGTCCCGGCCACCCTCAAGTCGGCCTACGAAAGCGCTCGGGCCGCCGAGGAATCCCTCGATCGCGCACTCAAAGAACAGGAGGCCGCCGCCATCGAGCTGAACAAGCTCTCTCTTCGCTACAACGCCCTCCTCCGCGAGGTGGAGACCGACCGATCGCTCTACCAAACCGTGTTCAGCCGCATCAAAGAAAACTCCGTCACCAAGGAGCTCAAGCCCAGCAAGGTCCGCATCATCCAGCCCGCCTCCGTCCCGGAGAGACCAGTGAAGCCGCAGCCGCTGAAAGTCATCCTCCTCGCCCTGCTGGCGGGCCTCGGCGGCGGCATCGGCCTGGCCCTGCTGCTGAACGCGCTCGATTCCTCGCTCAAGACGGTGGACGAAACCGAGCAGCATCTCGGTTTGCCCGTGCTCGCCACCGTGCCCCGGCTCAACGGCAAAGGCGAAGGCGAGGCCCGCCGGCTGGTGATGGCCGAGGACAACGACTCCCCCGAGGCCGAGGCCTTCCGGACCCTGCGCACCTCGCTCTCCATGATCGCACGCAAGGACGAGCGCCGCGTCTTCCTGTTCACCAGCGCCATTCCGGCCGAGGGCAAGACGTTTTGCTCGATGAATTACGGCGCCAGTCTCGCCCAGCAGGGCCTGCGCACGGTGGTGATCGACTGCGATCTCCGCCGGCCCATGGTCGAGAAATCCCTCTCCCGCACCCACGGGCGAGGCGCCGGCGTTTCCGACTTTCTCACCGGTCACAAGTCCTTCGAGGAAACCGTGCACCCGACCCGGGTTGAGAATCTCTTCTACATCCCCGCAGGCACGCATTGTCCGAACCCCTCCGAACTGCTGGCCAAGACGGGCGTGGACGGCATGATTGATGAGGCCCTGCGCCAGTTCGATCGTGTGATCATCGACTCTCCGCCCATTCACGCCGTCAGCGACACGCTGCTCATCCTCAATCGCGTCCAGACGGTGTGCCTGGTGCTGAAGGCTCGTCGCACCCCGCGCAACGCCGTCCGCCGCGCCGCCCAGTTGCTGCTGGAAGCCGAGGCGCCGCTGGTGGGCGTGGTGATGAATCACATGCCCCGCTCCGGCGGCGGTTACTACTACGATTCCTATTACTCCTACTCTTACCACGGCTATTACGGCGCCAAGGGCGACCGCAAGAAAGGCCGGTCGAAAAAGGCACGCGAGGACGAGCAGCAGGAGATCGCCGCCTGAACCCCTGCACCCATGGATCGGGTCGCATTCCCTTCATCGGATCGAAGCGGCCGTCCTTTGCGCCCTGCAGCCGGCGCCTCGCATGCCCCGGAACGCGTGCCTGTAGAGCCGGCTCCCCGGCGGCGCACGACCCTCCGCGTCGGGCTGGCCGGGGCGCCAGCAGGCCCGGTCACCGCCTTCCTGCGCGGGGCTCCCTGCTGGTTGCTGCTGTGCGCTCTCGTCTCCGCCCCGTGGGTTTACGGCTCGACGCGTCCCTGGTCCGTGCGGCTGCTGGACTGGCAATTGGGAATCGCACTGGCGGGCTGGGTAATCAGTTGTCTGGCGCGGCGGGAATGGCCGCGCATCCATCCGGTGTTGGTCGGCGCCGCGGGACTGCTCCTGCTCCAAGGCTGGTGGATGACCCTCAACGCGAAGTTTGTTTTCGACGAGCACCTGAACTACACCCCCATCGAGCCTTGGGTGGACTGGGCACCCGGCACCGTGAACCAGGCTGTCTCCTGGCCCAACGTCGTCAACCTTTCCCTCATGCTCGGGGTGGTGTGCTGTGCCGCGGATTTGGGGCGCACTCCTCAATGGCGCAAACGGATCTGGCTGACGTTGGCGCTGACCGGCATCTCGATTGTGGTGTTCGGACTGGTGCAGAAGCTGACGCGCGCCCCCGGTCTGTATTGGCGCGACGAGGGGTTTCTGCCAACCTTCTTCGGGCCCTTTCGCTACCACGCCAACGCGGGCGCATTCATCAACCTCGTCAGCCCCCTCGTGGCGGGG
>DATLZF010000179.1:0-5388 GCA_035574135.1 Candidatus Methylomirabilota bacterium | reverse complement strand
CGGCGGGTTGTTCCCGGGGTTGGCCGGCGGCAGGTTGGTCGGAAACGGGAACGCCCCGGGCGGCGGCGCGCCCACGCCCTGGATGTCGCCAGCCACGGCCAGCGAGGGAATGTTCACCAGCCGGGCCACCACATCCTGCGGCGCGGCGCCGGACCGGTTGCCCACCCGCCCCAACCCGAGCCGGATTTGCACCAGTTTGGGCAACTGATTGGTGGACTTCCACTCGTCACGCCACTCGCCTTTGAGGTGATCGTAAAACTCCAGCTTGAACTCCGACACGTCCTTGGCCAGCACGAGCGCGTAGGGCGGAACGGCGTTGGTATCCTGAAGGATCGGCGCCTGGGTCATCAACAGTTCGTTGCCGTCCTTGCCGGCGCGCACCTCGAAGGTCACCCGTCGGACCACCACGTCCCCGTAGTAGCCCACGCCGGGGAAACCCCCGGGCAGCTTCGAGGCCATGCTCAACCGGGCGTAGTCGCCCGCAGTGTCGGCGAAGAACAGGTAGTGTTTGATGTTGCCGGTGAACATCCGCACCGTGAGGAAGGCGTCCTCCAGAGTCTGAATGGCCAGCCGCCCGCGCTGCACGGCCGCCGCCGCCTGCAGGGCGACGCGCTCTCCCTTGAGGATCGTGGTCCACATCGCGTAAATCGCCGTGAGTACCATCGCAAAGATGCCGATGGCGAGCATGACCTCGATGATGGTGAAGGCCCGGCACCGCTCGCCGCCCCGCGAAGGCCGCTCGGAGCCCGCAACGCCCCCGCTCGTCGGCCGGGCGTCCGCGCGTTGGCCAGGCCGATCCGGCAGGCCACAGACCGCCCTCCGAACCCGGAATTCACAATGGGCGCGGTCCGTTTTCACTTCCCATCCACTCCTCCGCCGAAGGTGCCAAACCGCTGCCCCGGCGGCGACCCCGGACGATAGGTCAGGTATTCCAGTGTTTGCGGACCGGCCATGCGCTGGGCCCCCTCGTTGTGCACGATGATCTGCACCTTGAACAGGCTGTTGCTGTGCACCTCCTCGAGGAACGCCTCCCAGCGCCAGCCGGGATACAGGTTCGGCGCGATGTCCTCGAAGGTGCCCGAGAGGGTGCCCTCCTCGATTCGATTGGTGAGGGACAACGCCGCCGCAACCAGACCGGGATCCGGATCGCGGTTCTGGAGCTTCTTCGCCGCCGCCAGCGAACGGCTCACCAGCTCGAGGATCGAAAAGCCCACGAGAAAGAACACGCCGCAGGCGACGATGACTTCCAGCAGCGTGAAGGCGCCGGCCGCGCGTGCGCACCGCACGCGCATGGCGCGCCGGCGGACGCGCTGCCGATCGAGCGATGTCAGGCGAAGGTTCATCGATCGCGTCCGTAAAACTTGTTCGGATCCACCTCCAACTCGGCCAGGCCGGTGACCACTTCCAAATAAATCTGCCGCCGCTCGCCCCGGTCGGACAACAGAATGAGGTTCATCTCGTCGCTGACACCCCGGGGATCGAACTGGACGTAGGCCGTCTCGTCCCCGGTGTAATCGAGGCCGTTGATACCCAGTCCCTCGATGGTGATCGCCGGCGAGAGTGTGACGGAGAACGATCCCGCGCGCCCGGCCTTGCCTCCGGCGCCGCCGGCCGGCTGGTCGCCCATGCGCCATTCCTCGCCGGAGACGCTCGGGCTGGAAAGGGTGTTGATCGGCGCGGCCCCGGACCCGCCGGCCGCCACGCTGAAGACCCGGTCGTGCGGCCGGATGACCAGCTCCGTGGGGCTGGCGCTGAGGATGGCCGTGGTGCGCGCGTGGCTGCACGCTTCGAGCACGTCGTTGACGGCCTTCTGCATCGAGTCCGGGTGCAACTGCCGGTGGATGGCCGGAATGGAAATCGTCAACAACAGGGCCATGATGCCCATGACGACGAGGAGTTCGACGAGAGTGAAGGCGCTGGCGAGTTCGCGGTTCGTCGCGCGGGGTTCATCGTGTTGCGCCAAATCAAAGAGCGGACGCGCCGCGGCTCCTGAGCAACGGCACCGGAGCGTCTCGGGCCCCGGGCAGCCCTTCGCTCCCCATCGGCGCCGGAGGCGGGCGCGCCACCGGCGCTCCGGTCGATCAGGGGCGGCCGCTTCCGAAAGGGACGCTCCACCGGCCGCGACCCGGGCCGCGAACGACTGCCCACGCACCCGGCGAGCGTTCATCCGCGATTGAGGCTGCTGGTGATGGCAAACATCGCCGACAGCACACTGAAGAGCAGGCCGCCCACGCCGATGGCCATGACGATGATCATGGCCGGCTCGATGAGGTTGGTAAGCACGCGCAACTGCAGGGTGAGTTCGTTTTCGTAGGTTTCGGCCACATTCTGCAACGCGCCGGGCACGTCGCCGGTCTCCTCGCCAATCTTGAGCAGGTCGATCATGAGTTGAGGGAACAGTTTGCTGCTGGCCAGCGGCTGCGCGATGGTCTTGCCGTCGGTGACCTGTTCGCGCGTCTTGGCGATGGCCTGCTTGAGCACGACGTTGGGCACGATTTCCTCGGTGATCTTGAGGGCGGTCAGAACCGGCACGCCATTGATGAGCAACGTGGAGAGCGTGCGCGCGAACTGGCCGAAGAGATTCAAGCGGACCACTTTGCCGAACACGGGCAGGTTCATCTTCCAGCCGTCGATCTTCTTGCGGCCCTCGGGCGTGGCCTTGAAGCGCATCCAGATGATGGAGGCTGCCACCGCGGTGCCGATCATGAAGGCCCACGAGGTCAGGTCGCCGAAGAAGTTTCCGATCTTCATCAGCATCCGTGTGGCGAAGGGCAGTTGCACCTTCATGCCCTCGAAGATCTGCATAAACTTCGGCAGCATGAAGGTCATGAAGAAAATGACAATGATGACGCCGACGCAGGCGACGATGATGGGATAGATGAGGGCGGAGACGAATTTGGACTGCACCTCCGCGAACCGCTCGTAGTGATCGGCCAGGCGGCGGAGCACCTCGACCAGCGCGCCCGACTGCTCGCCCGCCCGCACCATGTTCACGTAAAGGTCGGAGAAGATGCCATGCTGGCGGGCCATGGCGTCGGAGAGGCTCTTGCCCTCCATCACATCCTGCTTGAGCTGTTTGCTGATGTCGGACGGGATGCCCTTGGTTTCGAGATGGCTCATGCTGCCGAGGGCGACCGTGAGCGGCATGCCGCACTTGAGGAGGTTGGCCAACTGCGTGGTGTAGGTGGCCAGCTCCTGCAGTTTGGGCTTGCGCCGGCGCCGCGGACGGGCCACCCCGCCGAACAACGAACGCCCTGTTCCCGCGTCCTTCTTCTCCGCGGCGGCCGGTGGACCGGCCTTGGTGGGATCCACCGCCACCGCGAACAGCCCCAGCCGGTCGATCTGCGCCAGAGCGGCCGCACGATCCGGAACATCCAGCACCCCCTGCACGATTTCACCGCTGCGGCGACGGGCCTTGTAGGCAAACTGTGGCATAGCTCGGCACGTAGTTAACCATCCACTCCGGAAAGTTGCGAGAGCGAAACCCGCCCACCGCCCCGCGCACGCGTCTCCGAGGTGGAGAACCCGTTGATGAGCAACGACGATGCCGCAGCGCCTCCTGCCGGCTGACCGTGGACCGGCGCGCCCCGAACGGGGGCAAGGCGCAAAGCAGGCTGGCAGCCCGCGCGGGGCAGGCTCAGACCACGGGCTTTTTCCAGATTGGCACGGTGCGTTTCATCTCGTCGATGAGGAACTGGCACGCCGCCAGTGCCTCGCCCCGATGCGGCGCGATCACCTCCACCCAGAGCGACGGCTCGTTGACCTTCACCACGCCCGTCCGATGCACGAGCCGGATGGACTCAATGGACCAACGCTTCTCGATTTCCTGGAAAATGAGCTGGAACTGATGCCGCGCCATCCGGTCGAAGGCTTCGTATTCGATGGCCCGAATGGTGCCCTCGCCCTCGGTCGCCCGCACGACGCCGGCGAAAGTGACGGCCGCCCCCATGGCGGAGGACATCACCCGCCTGGCGACGAGCGCCGGTTCGTCGATCGGGTCCGGCGAAAGGGTGAGTTCGGTGCGCATCATTCAATCGGGACGGCGCGCCCGCTGCGCGGCGACCGGGGGTCGCACCTTTGCGACCCGCTCCAGTGGCCCGAGGCTTTCCGCTGGTTGGTGAGGTGCGGCGCCCCGGTGTTCGACGCGAGCGCGCACCGAACGACGGCCGGAGCGGCCGGCCGCCCGTTTCCATGCCGTTTCATGGTTTCATGACGGTCCGGCGTTTCAGCCTCCCTGGACCGGGGGGAAGAGCGAGACCTCATCCCCCTCATGCAACACGTAGTCGTGAGGCTGGTATTCGACACCCACGGCCACAAGGGTTGAGCGTTCCATGTCGCGCAACCTCGGGAAACGCCTCCGCAGCCTTTCCAACAGCTCGCGAAGCGGCGCCCGGTCCGGAAGCGTCTCCGTGGTCCGCTCGCACCCGGTCAGATCGCGGAAGTAAGAGAAAAACTGGACGGAAACTTGCATGGTCGTCGCGCCGTTCAACCCGTCCGGCTCAAGTGCGGGCGGCGGCCTCGGCCTTCTTGCGGTCCTTGCGCTCCCAATACCACGCAATCCACACGCTGACCTCGTAAAGGATTTGCAGCGGGATGGCCATCAACACCTGCGTGAGCACCTCCGGCGTCGTCAACACCGCGCCCAGGATGAGGTTGATAACGATCATGTAGCGGCGGAAGGAGGCCAGCCCTCGGTAGGTCACCAAGCCCAGCTTGACCAGGGTGAGCACCACCACGGGCATTTCGAAGCCGAGCCCCATGCCGAGCATGAACTTGCACACGAAACTGATGTATTCCTCCGCCCGCCACTGGCCGGCGGAAAAGCCGAGCCATTCGGAGTATTGCACCGACGCGCGCAGCGCCCACTGGAGCAGGATGAAGTAACAAAAGGCCACCCCGATCAGAAACAGGGCCGTGCCGATGGCAAAGCCGCGCAGGATGAAATACTTCTCCTTCCGATGGAGGGCCGGGATCACGAACTGACCGACGAAATAGATGACCAGTGGCGCCGCCAGCAGGATGCCACCATACATCGCCACCTGAAAGGCCACCCAGAACCCGCCCACCGGCCCGAAGTTTTGCAGCGCCACCTTCTGCCGCGCTCCCTCGGCCACCAAGGTCGTGTTGGTCAACGGCTCCAGAGCGAGGAGATGGTTGGAGCCGGTCCAGTGCGTGACCAGCCCGAGGGCCATGTGCTGGTTGGTGCCCACGACCAGGTCGCCCAAGGCGTTGGTGCCCGGCTTGAAGGTGCCCCACAGGTTCGTGCCCACGTAGAGCGACACCATCTTGCTCGGTCCGGGCAGCAGGGCCTCGGCTTTCTTCAGGGGGTAGGTGAGAAGGCCCACGACATGGTTGCCCGCGATGAGGCACAGCAACATGCCAATGGCC
>DATLZF010000178.1:0-4996 GCA_035574135.1 Candidatus Methylomirabilota bacterium | reverse complement strand
GGCCTCATCTCTCGCTGCTCTTGTTCGTGGTTTCAGTGCTGGCATCGGGGCCGCAGGTCGCGGCCACCGCCGAGTATCAACTCTTCGCCCGGACCAACCTCATGGCCTGGTGCATCGTGCCGTTCGATGCGAAGAAGCGTGGCCCCGAGGAACGGGCGGCGATGCTGGCGAAGCTGGGGTTGCGGCATTTGGCGTACGACTACCGCGCCGAGCACATTCCGACGTTCGATGCCGAAATTGCCGCGTGCCGAAAACACGGCGTGAGCCTCGACGCATGGTGGTTTCCCACGGTCCTCAACGACGAGGCCAGACTCATTCTCGACGTGTTGAAGCGCAACGGGGTGACGGCCCAGCTCTGGGTCACGGGTGGCGGCCGTCCGACGAAGACACCCGAGGAACAACGCGCCCGGGTCGAAGCGGAAGCGAGGCGCATCCGGCCCATCGCCGAGGCCGCCGCGCCGCTGGGCTGTACGGTTGCGCTTTACAATCATGGCGCCTGGTTCGGCGAGCCGGAGAATCAGATCGAAATCATTGAGCGACTCCGGCGGGATGGCGTGACCAACGTCGGCATCGTCTATAACCTGCACCACGGCCACGACCACCTCGACCGTTTCCCGGAGTTGCTGCGGAAGATGAAGCCGTATCTGCTGGTGTTGAACCTCAACGGCATGACCCGCGGCGGCGACAAGGGGGGGAAGAAAATTCTTCCTTTGGGGCAGGGCGAGCTTGACCTGGAATTGCTGAACGCCATTCGTGCCAGCGGCTGGCAGGGACCCTTGGGCATTCTGAATCACACCGACGAGGACGCCGAGGACCGGTTGCTGGACAATCTGGAGGGCCTGGAGTGGTTGTTGCACCAGCAGCCCGGTCATCCCGTCGGCCACAAACCCACGCCGCGCACCTGGCGCGCACCCGGCGCCCCCGGCGCGAAACTCGGCCCGAAGGGGAGTGCCTCGTTGTCCCCGGCCTTCGGCCGCGCGCTCGATGGCGGCCTGGTCGTCCCGGGCGACGCGGCTTATCGGGAGCGCCCGCTCACCGTCGAGTGCTTTGCCAAACTGAACGGCAAGTCGGGTTTCAACATTCTGGTCGCCAGCGACACGAAGGATTCGGCGGAGCATTGGGAGCTTTATTCCTACGCCGGCAGCGGCGTCTTTGCGGTCTATCAGCCGGGACGCGGCGGCGAGTTCAGGAGTTCGGTCAACATCTGCGACGGCCTATGGCATTACCTCGCGGCGATCTTGGAAACCAACCGGGTTCGGCTCTACGTCGATGCGCAGCTTGTACTCGACCAACCGGCGCGACCGCTCTCGGGCCAGCCGGTGCCGGGTGGGCTGGCTTTCGGGCAATTGGTCGAGGGCACGATCGGCTGCGATGGATTGGTCGATGGAGTGCGTCTTTCGCGCGGGGCGCGGGCCATCACGGCCGTTCCCACCGCGCCCCTCGCGAAGGACGCCACCACCGTGGGGCTCTGGCATTTTGAGGAGCTGGCCACCGACAGCGCCGGCCGCGATCCGCGTTACTGGACCGTGGAGGACGCGGCCGCACGGGAGAAGCTGCCTCTTTACCAGATCATCCCCGCCGCCAAACCCGAGGAACTCACCCCGGCCAACGGTTTGCCCGGGCGGGAGGTTTACCGCACCTGGCACCGTTCTCACGGCGACAACGGGGGCACTCGTTTCTCCGCCCTCGACCAGATCAACCGCGCCAATGTTAAAGACCTCCGGGTCGCCTGGATCTATCGCTCCGGGGACGGCAGCAACAACATCCAGTGCAACCCGATCGTCGTGGACGGGGTGATGTTCGCGCCCACGCCGGGCAAGCACATCGTGGCGGTGAACGCGGAGACGGGCGTCGAGTTGTGGCGGTTCAAGCCCGAGGGCCGGCCGGCGTTTCGGGGGCTGATCTACTGGCCGGGACGCGCGGAGGCGGGGCCTCGCGTTCTCTTTCCCTCCGGCAGGCACCTCTACGCCCTCGATCCGAAGACAGGCCAGCCGGTGGCCAGCTTCGGCGAGGGCGGACGAACGCCTCTGCCCGGTGGGGCCCAAGGGGATTTTGGCGCGGCCACGGCCGGCCCGACGATCTTCGAGAACATCGTCATCGTGCCCGGTTTTGAGAAGGACGTGTGGGGCTTTGACGTGCGAGACGGCCGGCTGCTCTGGACGTTTCACACCGTGCCGCGCCCGGGCGAGGTCGGCCATGATACCTGGGATCGTCCCGAGCCTTACGGGGCCAACTGCTGGGGTGGCATGGCCTTGGACGAGGCGCGCGGTATCGCCTACATCACCACGGGCAGTCCCAAGCCGAATTTCACCGGTGTCGGTCACCATGGCGACAACCTGTTTGCCAACTGCGTCGTCGCTCTCGACGCGCGCACCGGCAAATACCTCTGGCACTTCCAGGAAATCCGCCACGACATCTGGGATCTCGACATTCCGGCGCCGCCCAACCTCGGCACCATCACCCGCGACGGCAAGCGCATCGATGTCGTGGCCGCGTGCACCAAGATCGGCAACACGCTCCTGCTCGACCGGACAACCGGCAAACCGATCTTCCCGTTCCGCTTGCGCCGGGCACCGACGAGCACGTTGCCGGGCGAACGCACCGCGCCCTACCAGCCCGACGTCGAGCTGCCCGAACCGTTCCTGCGCATGGAGTTCACTGAGGCCGATCTGGGCGGGCGCAACGAGGAGATGGCCGAGTGGGCCCGGGGCCGTTTCGCCAGCGCCACGCGCGGCTTTTTCGTCCCATGCAGCGAGGGCCGGGCGAATCTGTTCTTCGGCATCGACGGCGGCGCGGAATGGACGGGCGCCTGCATCGACCCCGACACCGGTCGGCTCTACGTTACGGCCAACCACGTCGGCTGGCTCATCTCTGTCTTCCGCGATGACGAACCGCCTGATGACCTGAACGCGCCCAAGACCCGGGGACGCGAGGTTTACGAGCAGGCCTGCCTGTCCTGCCACGGCCCGACGCGGCTGGGCGTGAGCACTTGTCCGCCGTTGCGCGGCCTGCGTCATCGGCTGACCGATGACGCGGTGAAGAAGCAAATTCGCGAGGGCAGGAACGCGATGCCCGGACTGCCCGATCTGCCCGAAGGCGACCTGAACGCGCTGGTCGATTACCTGATGCTGCGGGACGGCTTCGTGAAGCCTCGCACCACGCAGCCCGAGCGCCCGAGCTACACGGTCAGCGGCTATCCCAAGTTCTACGACCCGGACGGCTTCCCCGCAAACAAGCCGCCGTGGGGCACGCTCAATTGCATCGACCTCAACACCGGCCGGAAAGTCTGGACGGTGCCGTTGGGCCACGACCCACGTTTGAAGGACAGCGACCTGAAGAACACCGGCTCGGAGAACTACGGCGGCGCCATCGTCACGGCGGGCGGGCTGGTCTTCTGCGCCGGCACGCGCGACAACCTCATTCGCGCCTTCGACAAGGACACCGGCGCGGAGTTGTGGTCCGCACCGCTGCCTTTCACTGGGAACGCGCCGCCGGCGAGCTACGAGGTGAACGGCCGCCAGTACATCGTCATCCCGGCCACCGGCGGCAACAAGCTCGGCACGCCGTACGGCGATGCCTACGTGGCGTTCGCGTTGCCGGCGGCCGGGCGGTAAACTCGGACCGCCACGCCGGCACAGGGCTTGTGGCGGTTGGCACGATGGCGCCGCGAAGTCCGGGTTCGCCCCGGAAAATCGTGACATCCGGCGGCCAGGCCGGTCCAATCGCCGATGTCAGCGTTTGTCACTGAGCCGACTGTGGAGCCGGATGCCTGCATCAAGCCCGCCCGGGCCTCGCTCGATTCGCCCGAGCATGCCGCCATCTACGACGAACACGCCCGGCAGCTCTACACGGCTGGAACGTGCCACGATGGAGGATGAGTGGTCGGGCGAATGGACGATCGGTGCGGCGGAGGCGGGAGCGGTTTCGCCCGGGCGGTTGAACGCGCGATCCTTGGGCAAGGGCCCCGGTGCCGCCCGCGCCGCCGCTCAGGCGCGCAAAGCGTAGTACTCCAGCACCTCGCCGACCTCGCGGCGCAGCCAGGCTTCGTCGAGCCCGAACTCCTCCAATGAATAGTGGTGGGCACTCGTGAAGTCGCGTTGTTTCTGGGTGGCTGACTCGAGGAAGGCCGCGTAGCTTGGGCTCATCGTCCAGCCGAAGTGCCGGTAAACGTCTCCGATCGTGTCGCGTGGGTTGCGCACCAGGTCAGTGTAGCGGATGCAGTAGTAGCGGGCGGGGTCGATGCAGTCCCGGGTTTTGAGCAGATGCCGAAACCATGCCGCCGCCAATTCCGCGTAGGCCTTCGACTCGGGCGAGTCCTTGGTGATTTCGGGCGAAATGGTTTTCCAGACCGGGTAGAAAACACTCACGTGCGAGGCGATGGAGCGGGCGGGATCGCGGATGATGGTGATGATCCGCGCGTCGGGGAATTCGTCGAGCAGGGAGAGCACCGAGCCGGAGAATTGCGTGGCCTTTGAGAGCAGGGTCTTGTGCGGGCCCACGGCGTAAAGGTGTCGTTGCAGGCAGCTCCGGTAGTAGCGCATCACTTTGCGCCGATCCTCCGCCGGCAGGTCGTCGCAGAAACCGGCGCCCCACAGTTCGCGAACGTATGGGAACAGCAGGTAAATCGCCTCGGTGCAGAAGGTGTAAACAAAGAAGCCGTCATCCTCCTCCGGTTGGTTAAAACGCATCTTGTGCATGTCGTCCCAGCCACCGAAGAACTTCTTCTCCGCCCATTCGATGAGCCGGGCGAAGGGACGGCCCAGCAGGCCGTCGAGCCCCACCAGCGCATCCAAGCACCGGTGGAACGTGACGGACGGGAAAATCGTCTCGTAGAGCCGCACGCAGGCGAAGCGTTCCTCGTCCTTCGCCATGAGCTTCTGGGTGAGTGTCGTGCCGCTGCGCGGCGGGGCGATGATAAAGACGGGGTCCCGCACAGGCTGCCGCTTGAACCCGGGGAACAGCAGGTGGTCGAGCGCGCGCCCGAGGGCAACCAGCA
>DATLZF010000177.1:0-7321 GCA_035574135.1 Candidatus Methylomirabilota bacterium | reverse complement strand
GGGCCCGAATGGCACGGATTTGGGCGCGGGCCGGCGGGCTGAGATGTCCGTGGGCGTGCTGGCGCGCGGGCCGGCAGGCGTGAGCCTCAGCGGAGTGCCGGTGGGCGCAACACCGGTCAACAGCGCCACCATTACGGTTGGCATCCATCGCACGGGTAGTGGCATTCCAACGGCCGGGTTCCCGGAGGGCTCGGGCTATACGCACTATCGCTGGCGGCTGGATGGCGGCGCCTGGAGCGCGGAGACGCCATCGACCACGCCGCTGAGCTTGACGGGCCTGGCGCAGGGGCCGCACGCCGTCGAGGTCACGGGCCGGCGCGACTCGGGCTTCTATCAGGATGACCCTGTGTTCGAGGAGGACGCGGTGAGGACGGTTTCGCGCACATGGTTGGTGAAAGCGAGCGCTTCGCCCGTTCGCTTGAACGAAGTGTTGGCGCGCAACGTTTCGGCCGTGCCGGTGGCGGGCGGCCATCCGGACCTCGTCGAACTGTACAACAGCGGCAACGCCCCGGTGAACCTGGCCGGGTGGGGCCTTACGGATGAGCCGGACGTTCCCTTCAAGTTCACGTTCCCGGCCAACGCTTCCATCGATCCGGGTCAGTATCTCGTGCTCTATGCCGACTCCGAAACGGCGCCGGCCGGGTTCCACTTGGGCTTCTCGCTGCAGGCGCAGGGGGATGAACTGGTGCTGACCATGCCCAACGGCTTGCAGGCCGATGCGGTGACCTTCGGCATGCAGGTGGCGGATCTGTCCATCGCCCGGACGGCGGATGGCGAGTGGGTGCTCTCCCGGCCGACCCTGGGCGCCGCCAACCGCGCCGCGCGCCTGGGTGATCCCGCCAGCTTGCGCATCAACGAATGGCTGGCTGATGGCATCTCGCCTTACGCGGATGACTTCATCGAGTTGTTCAATCCGGATCCGCTGCCGGTGGCGCTGGGTGGCCTGTGGATTACGGACAGTGCCTCCGGCATGCGGGATCGGCATCAACTGGCGCCGTTGAGCTTCATCGCCGGCGGCGGTTTTGTGGTGCTGATTGCGGATGGCCGGCCGGAGAACGGGGCGGATCATTTGAATTTCAGCCTGGCGGCCGAGCAGGGGAACATCGGCCTGTTTAAGGGGGATCTGACGCTGATTGATTGCGTGGTGTACGGGCCGCAGCGCACGGATGCGTCCCAGGGCCGCCAGCCCAACGGGGCTGTCACCTACGGTTTCTTCACCACACCCACCCCCGGCTCGCCCAACCCGGCGGTCGTCCTGCCCGGCACCACGGTGGTCATCAACGAAATCCTGGCCGACAATGTCACGCGCGCCGAAGTCGATGGCACCACACCGGACTGGATCGAACTGTTCAATCCCACCGCTGCCCCGATCAACCTGGCCGACATGAGCCTGTCGGACAACGCCACCGAGCCGCGGCGATTCGTGTTCCCCTCCGTGACGATTCCGTCGCTGGGCTATCTGGTCGTGCGGATGGAGGGTTCGGAGCCGGTGTCGGCCACCAACAGTGGATTTGGCCTCAAAGCCGGGGGCGGCGCGGTGTACCTCTTCGACCGGCTGGCCAACGGCGGGTCGCTGTTGAGTTCGGTCACCTACGGCGTGCAGGCGCGGGATTTCTCGATCGGCCGCGTGCCGGACGGCAGCGACAACTGGGTGCTGACGCTGCCCAGCCGCCGTGCGCCCAACATTGCCCAGCCTCTCGGAAATCCGCTCACGCTGAAGGTCAACGAGTGGATGGCGGCACCCGGCACCGGCAGTGAGGACTGGTTCGAGATTTACAATCCCGATGGCCTGCCGGTGGCGCTGGCCGGACTCCATCTCACCGACAACCTGGGCAATCGCACCAAGTTCAAGATCGCGCCGCTGTCCTTCATAGGGACGGGGCTGTTCGGTTTCCAGCGGTTCGAGGCCGATGACAACACGATGGCCGGGCCGGACCATGTGAACTTCGCCCTGAGCGCGGGCGGCGAGTCGCTCGCCATCGCGAACACGAACGGCGCGTTGATCGACTCCTACACCTTCGGCCAACAGGTCACTGGCGCCTCCCAGGGCCGGTTGCCCGACGGCTCGACCAACGTCGTGCGCTTCACCCGCACGGTCTCCCCGGAAGAGAGCAATTACCTGCCGCTCACCAACGTGGTGATCAACGAGGTCCTCACTCACACTGATCCCCCCTTCGAGGACGCCATTGAGTTGCGCAACCTCACGGGTGCCCCGGTGGATATCAGCGGTTGGTGGTTGAGCGACTCGAAGGACGTGCTGAAGAAGTTCCGCATCCCGAATGGCACGGTCATTCCGGCCAACGGTTTCCGGGTTTATTACGAGTACCAGTTCAACCATGAGACCAACCTGGCGCCGTTCTCCTTGAACTCGGCCAAGGGCGATCAGGTGTATCTCTCGGCTTCGACGGTGGCCGGTGTGCTGACGGGCTATCGCGACGTGGTGGAGTTCGGTGCCGCGGCCAACGGCGTCTCGTTTGGACGCCACGTCACCAGCGTGGGGGTGGATTTTACGGCGCAAAGCGCGCACACGTTCGGGGCGGACAATGCGACGACGACCAACGAGTTCCGCCTCGGCACCGGCCTGCCCAACGCCTACCCGCTGGTCGGCCCGGTGGTCATTAGCGAAATCATGTATCACCCGACCAACCTCACCGCTGAGGTCGAAGCGGAGGAATATCTCGAGTTGCTGAACATCAGCGCCAACACGGCGCTGCTCTATCACCCCGCCTTTCCCACGAACACCTGGCGCCTGCGCGACGCGGTCAAGTTCGATTTCCCGCCGAACGTGGCGATCCCGGCCGGTGGCTCTGTGCTGGTGGTGAACTTCGATCCCGCGGACACGGCGGCTTTGAACGCTTTCCGGGCCCGTTACCACCTGGCGGCTGGTGTCCCCGTTTACGGACCGTTTGAGGGCCGCCTCGACAACGGCTCTGACAGCATTGAACTCTACGCGCCGGATGCACCCCAGGCGCCGCCGGATCCGGATGCCGGCTACGTGCCCTATATCCTGGTGGACAAGGTCCGATACTCCGACACGGCTCCCTGGCCGTCGTGCGGACCGAACTGCGGTGCCGACGGAGGCGGGTGGTCGTTACAGCGGATCAACGTCGATGAATACGGCAACGACCCGGTGAACTGGATGGCGGCCGTGCCCAGCCCGGGCCCGGCGGGCAGCGGCGACTCCGACGGCGATGGGATGCCGGACGCGTGGGAGATTGCCCATGGGCTGAACCCGGCCGTCAACGACGCCAACGGTGATCTCGATCTCGACGGTTTGACCAACTTCGAGGAATACCTGGCCGGCACCGCACCCAACGATGAGACCAGCAGTCTTCGTCTGGTGATCCTCGGCACAGGGCCCGCCCAGCTTCGTTTCCAAGCCGCTGCCGACAAGGCTTATGTGATCGAATACAAGGATGACCTGGCCCAGACTGCTTGGACGCTTTTGAGCAACGTGCCCGCCGGGGTGGCGAGACCGGTGACGATCAATGACGCGACGGTCCGCGCGACACGTTTCTACCGGGTGCGGCTCCAGTAGGGTGCCCGGGCGGGCGCTCGGGGCGGCGTGAGGACACACGGCCGGACCCGGGCGGACAGGATGGCCAGGGAGGGCGCGGTGTCCCCATCGCGCCGGGAAGGTGAGGTCTGACTGGTGGTCGGAGGGCAGGACCGCATGCCGGCTGGGAAGAGCGTTTTCGTGGAACGAGAACTACCCAAAGTTACGATTTCGTGCATACCATGCGTCGCATCACCTCGTGAAACCATTGAGCCGTATCCTCCTGTCGGGCGTCGTCGTTCTGTCGGCGCAGTTCCTTCCATTCACGGGCCGCGCGGCCGCTCCGGTGATTCAAAGTATCGTGCCGGCGCCCGGCTCCACCGTGAGCAGTTTAAGCCAGATCACCATCACCTTCAGTGCGCCGGTGGCCGGGGTGCAAGCAAGCGATCTGCAGATCAACGGGCTGCCGGCACTCGGTCGAACGGGCACCAATGCCGTCGCCATTTTCCAATTCAGTCAGCCTCCTCCGGGGCAGGTCGTCGTCAACTTCGACAGCGACGCCACCATCACCGACCCCATGGGCAATCCCTTCGATCCGCTCGGCGCCGGCACTGCCTGGAGTTATACGCTGGCGGACACGGTCGCGCCCACGGTGGCGGCCAGTGAACCGGCTCCCGGCGCGGTCATCGGAGCGCTGAGCCAGATCGAAGTGGTGTTCACCGAGCCGGTGACCGGCGTCGAGGCTTCGGACTTGCGGGTGAACGGGGTGGCGGCCGCTGCGGTGAGCGAGTTGAGTCCGGACCGCTACCGGTTCTCGTTCGCTCCACCGCCGTCGGGTGCTGTGAGCATCAGTTGGGCGGCTGGCCACGGCATCCGGGATCGGTCTCCGGCGGCCAATGCGTTTGCGGGGGCCGGCTGGAGTTATACGCTCAATCCGGCGGCGGCGGCTGGCGACGTGGTCATCAATGAATTCCTCGCCGAAAACCAAAATGGTCTGGAAGACGCGGACGGTCAGAAGGAGGACTGGATCGAGTTGTTCAATCGCGGCGCCAGCGCTGTCAACCTCACCGGCTGGTCGCTCACGGATGATCCGGCCCAGCCGGGCAAGTGGGTGTTCCCCACCCTCACCTTGGGCGCGGGGCAGTATCTGCTCGTCTTGGCCTCTGGCAAGGATCGCAAGACTTCATTGGCGACCGCGACCAACCACACCAGTTTCCGGCTGAACGTGGCCGGTGGCTACCTCGGGTTGTTCGACGCGGGCTTCCCCCGCAGGGTGGTGAGCCAGTTCAGCGACTATCCGCCCCAGCGGGCGGACGTTTCGTACGGGTTGGGCGCGGATGGGGCGGTTTACTTCGCGGTGCCCACGCCTCGGGCGGCCAACAACCTGGCCAGCGCCGCCGCCGGGTTCGTGGCGCCGCCTCATGCTTCCGAGCGAAGCGGCTTCTTCAACCAGCCGTTTCAACTGGCCCTCAGCACTGAAACGCCCGGGGCGGAGATCCACTACACGCTCGACGGCAGCGTTCCTACGCTGACCAACGAACCGTATCTGGGCCCGATCACCATCGCGGGCACGCCCGGCAGGGCTGTCGTGACGGTGCGGGCGGCGGCCTTCAAGCCGGGGCAGGTGCCGTCTTCCGTCACCACGCGCACGTTCATTTTTCCCGATCATGTGCTGTCGCAGCCGGCGAATCCGGAGGGATTCCCGTCCATCTGGGATTCGCCCTGCACGGGTTTCAACAACTGCAACGACATCAACCCGGCCGACTACGAGATGGACCCGCAGGTCATCACGAACACCGTGGACAACTACCGGGCTCTGGCCCGGCAGGGATTGGTGTCGATCCCGACGGTGTCCATCGTGACGGACGTGAAGTTTCTCTTCGGCGCGGCGGAAGGCGTGTACGTGCGGCGTGAACCGTTCCTGCGCAAACCGGTCAACGCCGAGTTCATCCTCCCGGACGGTTCGGAGGGCTGGCAGATCGATTGCGGCCTGGAGATGCAGGGGCAGACGAGTCCGGATGATTCGAGCACGGGCGGCAGCCGGTGGAAATCGCTCAAACTGGGGCTGCGCCTTTTCTTCCAGGGCGAGTTCGGACCCACGAAGCTCAAATACAAAGTGTTCGAGGATTCGCCCGTGGACGAGTTTGACACGCTGATGCTGGCGGGCGGCCACAACAACTACTGGAACTACAACAACAACGACACCCAACGGACGCGGGCCATGTACGTGCGCGACCAGTATGTGGCCGATCTCCAGAACGCGTTGGGCGGTCGGACGCATCACGGACGCTTCGTCCACCTTTACCTCAATGGCCTCTACTGGGGCCTCTACCAGTTGCACGAGCGGCCCGACGAGAGCTTCATGGCGTCGTATTTCGGCGGCCGCAAGGAGGACTACGACGTCTTCAAGCATGACAGCGGTCAGGTCGTGGCCGGCAGTTCCGCTTCCTACGGCTCCACCAGCAGCCCCGCGAACAACGGCACGCTTTGGGGCATCATCAACGCCGGCCTCACGAACAACGCCAATTACGAACTGCTCCAGCAGCGGCTCGACGTGCCGGACCTGATCAATTACCTGCTCGTCAACTACTGGGCGAACAACACCGACTGGGCGCACAAAAACCTCTATGCTTCCCGCCACAAACAGGAGGGCAAGTGGCGCTTCCATGCCTGGGACTCGGAACACGTCCTCGCCTCCGCGGACTTCGATGTCCTGAGCGACAACGAGGGAAGCAATCCCACGGCGATCTTCAACCGGCTGCTCACAAACGCCGAGTTCCGCGTGCTCTTGGGCGACCACATCCATCGGCACTTCTTCAATGACGGCATCTTCTACACCGATCCGGCCAATCCCGTTTACAACCCGGCCTTCCCCGAACGCAATCGGCCGGCTCATCGCTTCATGCAGATGCTGCAACAAATCGACACCGCCATCGTCTGCGAATCGGCGCGCTGGGGCGACGTCGGGCCGGGGCGGGAGAACAATCCGCACACCCGCAACGGATCCTTCTATGAGGAGCGCGACATCCTCATGGGCTACCGCGCGACGTTTGGATCGCATTCGCCGGTGTTCTTCCCCAGCCGGAGCACGAATCTTCTCAACCAGTTCCGCACGCGGGGTTGGTACCCCAGTGTGGTCGCCCCAACGTTCAATCAGCATGGCGGTCGAGTGGCCGCCGGCTTCAACCTCACGATGACCGCGCCCGCGGGCACCATCTATTACACCACCAACGGGAGTGATCCGCGGGTGTATGGTTCTGGGGCGGTGTCGCCGCAGGCAGTGGGGTATGGCGGCGGGCCGGTGGTGGTGAATCGGTCGATGGTGGTCAAGGCGCGGGCGCTGTGGGGCACCAACTGGAGCGCGTTGAACGAGGCGACGTTCACGGTGGCGGAGCTGGTGTCGCCGCTGCGGGTGACGGAGATCATGTACAACCCGGTGGGCGGGGACGCCTACGAGTTTATCGAGTTGCAGAACACCGGAGGCCTGCCGGTGGAGGTGGGGGGATATTATTTTGAGGGGATCAGTTACGTGTTTGGGCCGGGGGTGAGGTTGGCGCCGGGGGCGGTGATTGTGCTGGCGAACAACGGCAGTCCCGCGGCCTTTGCCGCCCGCTATCCGGGCGTGGTTGTGGCCGGATATTTTGGCGGGTCGCTGGCCAATGGGGGCGAACGGATCGCGCTGCGGGATGCGGGGGGGCGGTTGATCTGGTCGGTGGATTACGACGATGAGGGCGGCTGGCCGGTGGCGGCCGACGGGCTGGGGGCGTCGCTGGAGATGGAGGATGTGGATGGCGATGGGGATGATCCGGCCAACTGGCGGGCGAG
>DATLZF010000176.1:0-2612 GCA_035574135.1 Candidatus Methylomirabilota bacterium | reverse complement strand
CCCCGCCACGCCACACCCGATCGACCCGCACAGACCGGGAATCTTCGGCGCCAGGCCGCTTGCCCGCACGCGCCCGGCCACGGCGTCAGGATCGAGTTGAAACCAGCTCATTCGCTTTCAAGAACGCGGCCTCCGCCAAGGGAGAGGGAGCCCCATCCGCAACAATACCGAGCTCAACGACGAACGGACGGCCAGACGCACCCGTGATTGTGACCTCCCAAAAGCCCGAACCAAGCCGACAGGCCTGCACGGCGGCCCTGAGCACTGCCCCCGCCCCGCTTGGCGATGTCCGGCCGACCTTCATTCCTGTCGCTTGGGATCTCTTGTCTCTCGGGATCCGTGATGAACCGACTCCCCGTGGCGCCCCGGCGAGGTCCCTTCACCAGATGACCGGCGTCCGAGCCCGTTCCACGAGTGGACACGAGATCGCTACTTCTCCACCGGCTTGCCGGCCTTTTTCCAACCGTCGAACCCCGGAGCCAGATCGTAAAGATTGGTAAACCCGAGCGACTCCATCTTTTTGCAGGCGCGCGCGCTGCGCATGCCCACCGCACAGTTGACGAGATACACCTTGCCCTTGTCCAGACCGGCCACTGTTTCGAGGAAACGCACGGAGTTGATGTCGATGTTGGTCGCGCCCGGAATTCGTCCCTTCTCAAACTCCGCCCGACTCCGCACATCGAGGATGACCGTGTTGGTCTGGACGCGGAGCTTGTCGTATTCCTCGATGCCAATGCGCCGGGTGACGGCGGCCGGGGTGGTCAGCGTGGCCAGGGTGACGAGCGTCAAAAGAGAGGCGAATCGGGGACACATAGGTTTGTAATATGCGCATTGGACGGGCCGGATGGCCCACCGTATTCGGCCCGGCAGATTGACACCGCGAGCCCTCGCCCGCCCCCTCCCTCCGGCAAACCGCATCGGTCCCTCGCACCGGGGCATCGCGACCGCAGTCGAGGCGACGGCGGGCTCCACCCCGCCGTTGTGGGCAAGCGGTCCCGCCCCGCTCAGGCTCTCCCATTGCACGACGGCGAGGTTGTCGTCATGCTGCGCCCGCTTCAAACGTGACGCTGCGACCGTTCAACAATGACCTCGAGGACGAGCTGGCCGCCCTGCGCCAGGCCGGCCTGCATCGGGAACTGCGCCGGATCGACTCCCCGCAAGGGCCGCGCCTGCAGCTTGGCGGGTGCGATTTTCTGAACTTCTCCTCCAACGATTATCTCGGCCTCGCCGCACACCCGGCGCTGAAGGAGGCCGCGGTCCGAGCGGTCGAAAAATTCGGTGCCGGTGCGGGCGCCTCGCGACTGATCTGCGGCTCGCTGGCGCCGCATCACGAATTGGAGGAGCGTCTGGCCGACTTCAAAGGCACGGCCGCGGCTCTGAGCTTTTCATCGGGCTACGCCACCGCCCTGGGCACCTTGACCGCCCTCGTCGGCAAAGACGACACCGTCATCCTCGATCGACTCGCGCACGCCTGCATCGTCGATGCCGCCCGGCTCTCGGGAGCCCGGCTGCGCGTCTATGCGCACAACGATCCGGAGGACCTGGAACGCAAGCTCCGTTGGGCCGCCGGCCGTCACGCCCGGGCGGCCCGCCCAGCCGGCCGCAGGCCCCGCATCCTGATCGCCAGCGAGAGCGTGTTTTCCATGGATGGCGATCTGGCACCGTTGCGCGAGATCGTCGAGTTGAAGGACCGTTACGGCGCGTGGCTGATGCTGGATGAGGCGCATGCCACCGGCTTGTTTGGGGCGAATCGACGCGGACTGGCGGAGGCATTCGGCCTGGCGGACCGGATTGAAATCCAGATGGGCACGCTGGGCAAGGCGCTCGGTGCCTCGGGCGGCTACATCGCCGGCTCCCGCCCTTTGATCGATCTGCTCGTGCATCGCGCCCGCAGCTTCCTGTTTTCCACTGCGCCGGTGCCGGCCGCCGCCGCGGCCGCCGCAGCCGCCATCGAAGTGGTGCGCACCGAGGAAGGCGAACGCCGACGGGCCACGGTATGGTCCCTCGTGGACCAGTTGAAGAACGGCCTGCTGGGCCGGGGCGGCCCTTGGACGCTGCCGTTGGTGCAAAGCCCCATTCTCCCGCTCTTGATCGGTGACGAGCAGCGCGCGCTGCGAACCGCCGCCGCGTTGCGCGATCGCGGCATCTTCATTCCCGCCATTCGATATCCGACCGTGGGCCGCGGCCAGGCGCGGTTGCGACTGACCGTCACGGCCGCACATTCCACATCCGATCTGATGGAGTTCCTCGCCACCCTGCCACACCTGCCCCGTGAGACCTGACCGGACACCTGAGCGGACCCCGCCTCGGAAGCGGAGGTCGGGCGGCATCCCGGCGTCAACGCTGGCGCGGCTGGATCAAAAGTACGTGTGGCACCCCTTCACCCAGATGCGGGACTGGCTCAAGTGCGAACCCGTCGTGATCGTGGAAGGCCGGGGGGCGGTGCTTCGGGACGCGCGCGGACGCGAGTATCTGGACGCCAATGCCTCCATCTGGACGAATCTCCACGGCCATCGGCATCCGAAGCTGGATGCGGCAGTGCGTCGGCAACTGGAACGCATTGCCCACTCCTCGGCGCTGGGACTGGCCAACGAGCCCGCCTCGCTCCTGGC
>DATLZF010000175.1:0-6846 GCA_035574135.1 Candidatus Methylomirabilota bacterium | reverse complement strand
ATCGGCCGCCAATTGGAGGCTTGACGCTTGGAGGGGTTCTGGATGCACTCCCAGCCATGCGATTCAATGCACTTTTTCTGGCGGGCATGGTCGGCTGCGGGTTGTTGGCGGGCTGCGTTTCCTCGCCCGACGGCCGCCAGCACCTCGGCGTGCCTTTCGTCAAAGACAAGGTCACCTCCGCTTACGAACGCGATGTGAAAGAGGTCTGGATCGCGGCCAAGGACGTGTTGAACTATAACGGCAAGCTTTACACCGAGGACGTGCTCAAGAGCGTGCTGGAGGCCTCGATCAACCGCAAAACCGTCTGGGTGAAAGTCGAGCAGATCGACGACAAGCGCACGCGGGTCATCGTCCAAGTGCGCGGCGGGGCCGGCGGCCCGGACGTGGACTTGGCGGCGGAGATCGACAAGCAAATCGCCATTCGCCTGGCCACCGGCAACCTTGCGCCGTTCACCCACCCGGCGCCCGCCGCCGGTCCGGCGAGGAAATAACGCCCCGGCCTCCGGCTACGACTTGCGTGGCGGCCCCTGCTTCAAGCCCAGGTTCTGCTCGTAAACGCCGAGTTGGATCGCCTCCGATTGCCGGCGGCCCTGGATTTCCAGACGGAGATGTTCCAGCCGGCTTCGCGCCGTCTCGGCCGCGGCCTGGCCCGGGAATTTCTCGATGACGCGCTCCAGGGCGGCGCGAGCAGAGGCTTCGTCCCGGCCAAATTTTACGTGGAGGTCCGCCAGTAGGTGGAGCCAGCGCACGATGTTTCGTGCCGGCTGCAGGGGGTGCTCGATCAACTGATTCAACTGGTCCACGGCCAGGTCGAGGCGTTGGTAGTGCCCGGCGTAAAGGAGAGCCAGCCGTTCTCGGGCTTCGCTGTCATCGGGGTGTTCGGCCAGATGCCGCACCAGTTCTCCGGCCGTGACGGCGGGATCCTCTTCTGCCGGCCGCAGGGACGCCGAGTCCTTCATCAAGCCGATGTTTTGCACGCCTGGCTTGAGGGGGATGCGGGCGGGGTCGCGGGCCTCGAGCAGCCGATCCGTGGTGCCGAGGTGCGCAAGGCGTTGGCTGGCCGCAAGGGACTCCGGGGTGCCGGGCAGGCGCTGGGCGATCCGCTCCAACGCCTGCCGGGCGGCCTCGATGTCCCGGCCGTGCTTGAGCTGCCAGTCGGCCAGCGTGTTGAGCGCGGCGGCCACCCGGGGAGCGGGCAGGTCGGGCTGTTGCAAGAGCCGCTCGAGGGTCGCCGAGGCCCCGGCCAGGTCGTTTAGATCCTCGGCCAAAATCTCCGCCATCAGCATGTGACCCGTGACATCGCCGGGAAACCGGTCGAGCTGCTGCTGAATTTCATGCAGGGCCTCGCGGTAGTGGCCGGCTTTGCGTTTCGCCTGCGCGATGGAGTAGAACGGCTGCGGCTCGGGTGGCGTGTCCCCATCATCGAACAGCGAGGTGAGCGGGCGGGCCAGAGCCGCGCCGATCTGGGGCGTCCAGTAAGCTCCCAGCCCGACGGCGGCCGCGACGCAGACGAGTAGCACGCCGATCTTATCCACCGGGCTGTTACTCTCGCGGTTTCTCCAAGTGAAATACCCCAGGGCGGCGACGATGACGAGCGTCAGGACCAGTTTGAAGAGGATGCGCGCCGGATCCTCGCTGCGGCGGACGCCGCGCACCACCAGCCAGCCGGCAAATGCCACGAGCGTGGCGGCGATCAGCAGCACCAAGAGGGCCTTTACGGTCATGGGCGATGGAAGGGGCCGGCGGGCCGGTCGGGCGGCGTGCTCACGCCGGCCGGGTCTCGCCCTGGCTCCGGTTGATGCGAACGGGGTGGCGTGCCCGACTCATGGCAGCGTCGTGCGTGATGAGGCATTGGCGGTAGAGATCGTAGAGGCAACTGCCCATGAGCATGGGGTCGCCCTTGCCGCAGGTTTGGATGGGATTCCAGAGCAAACGAAGCGGGCTTTCCCGGATTAACGGCGCCACCGTGGGCCAAATCGACCGCACGAGCCGCAGCCACAACGCCCAGGCGGTGCGCGCCCGCCTCACGCCCACGCTTTCGATCGACAGCCATCCGGTATCCCCCCGTCGCAGCGGCGGAGACCGCCGCCGCGCTGAAGTCCGGCCACGCGGTCAGGACCACTGGCGTTGGGATGCACCGGCGAATCATGGTCTTCTCGACTGCGGCGCGATGGCTGGAGATGGACCGGCCGGCCCCGGCGTCGTCACGCGGCGCCGTGGAGGTGAAATGAGCGGGGGCCTGAAGGATCACGCCAATCCTTTCCACCGCCGCAGGCCCCATTCGGCTACGAAGCAGGCGAGGGCGAATAGAAACACGCCGGCTTGATGCCAGAGGGGAGAGGTCCAGCTTTCGGTGATCGGTGCCTTGCGTTCCGGCAGTCGCCGAACGAAATCGTCCAGCTTCGTCGCGGCGATCACTTCGCCGCCAGTGCGCTGTGCCAGGTTTTCGAGCAGAGCACGATTGGGTTTGAGCGAGCGGAATTCCTCCGCGGCGGGATCGGAGGCCCAACCCGCCTCGGTTCGTCCGACTTCCACGCCCGAGGCGTCCGTGACCACCGCCTGCGCGAGGTAGCCGCCCGTGTCCCGCGGCACGAAGGTGGCCTGGTAACCGCCGGCCTCCTTGAGGGTGGGCTCAGCCGGCATTCTCACGGCGGCGGCGTTGTTGGTCTTCGCCGCGGTGCCGACGGGCTGGACCGTGATCTGGACGGTGGCGTTGTCGAGCGGCTGGAACTCGCGGTCGCGGGCGCGAACCTTCAGGGCCATGGATTGGTTGGAGTCGCCGGGTTCGGGTGCGACCTCCAGGGTGATGCGGCCCGGGACATCCGCCACCAGCCAGCGCACGAGTTGACGCCAGGCCTTGGCCATGTCGCGCTGCCGCTGTTCGTCGCCGAGCCCCCAGCGCCAGATGTCGCCGACTGTGACGACGGCGGTGCGGCCGTGGCCGTAGCGCTGGACGACGACGGCGGAATGCTTGTTTCCCTGCGCATCGGTCACGGTGGCGATGACGCTGGCGCCGGGCTTGGGCTCGCGCACGCGGTTCAACACCTGGAACGGCGGCATTGCTTCCAGGCGCGCGCGTTCATCCGCCTCGGTGCTGCGCAGCCGGGCCCAGGGTTGCAGCCATCCCTCGCGCGTCAGCGTTAGCTTCAGATCGGCTGGCGGCGCGCCGTCCACGGGACGATCCAGATACACAGGCAGCATGTCCCCGATGGGGGTGCGCCCATAGCCGCCCTCTTGCAGCGATTCCTGCCCGCCGAGCATGAGGAAGCCGCCGCCGCGCTCGGAGACGAAACGCTGCAGCAACATCTTCTGGTCGTGGGTGAAAAAATCGGCTTCAAGGTCATCCACGATGACGGCGTGGTAGGCGAAGAGGTCTTCCGGAGTCTTGGGGAAGCCGCCCTTCAATTCGTGCTCGTCGCGTGTGTAGAGGCGCACCAGCACCGGCTGGTCGTAACGTTCGGTTTCCTCGGTCTTCTTGTCGAAGCCGCGGAAGAGGGGGTTGCTGGATTCGCCGGCCCGGCCCTTGAACTCGAACTTCGGCTCGCGCTTGGCGATGCGGATCAACGCCGCCATCTCCACCTGGTCGTCGTCCTGAACGGCGCGGTTGAGGAACTTGAACTCCCAGTTCGGCCGGCCGGAGACGTAGAGCACGCGGTAGGGGCCTTCGCCGCGGTCCACGGTCAGCACCCGGCTGTTGTTGGCCAAGGTTGCCTCCACCGTGCGGGTGGCGTCCGTGAACTGTGCCGTCTCGTCCTTCGCGCCCACTCGCAGTCGGTAAAAGCTGATTCCCCCGCGCTCCGGCCGCACCTGAAAACGGAAGGACAACGTGTCCGGATCGCGGGCCGCGCGCAGCGTCTGCTCGGCCACCACCCGTTCTTGGACGATCACCAGGCTGTTCGAGGCGCCCCGGGAGGGCGGGGTGGCGACCGGGGTGGGAGCATTGGTCGAGAACTGGCTGACATTGGTCGCCGCCCGGGCGGATTGCCCGATGGCCACGAGCTGCGCCTGCACGGTGGCGCCGCCGTAGCCCACGGCGCTGACCTCGGCCTGCACCGTCACCGGCGCGTCCTCGAACGCGGTCTGGCTCACCGAGGCCTTCACGATGGCAATGTCCTTGATGGCCTCGTCCCGGCCGATCACGACGGGATAAATCGGCGGCAGGCCGGCGGTGTCGATGACGCCGGTGGGCGTGTCGGTGGCGTTGCCGTCGGTGAAGAGCAGCACGCCCGCCAGGGGCTGGCCTTGGAAACGCTCCGCCAAGCCCTTCAAGGCGGTGGCCAGGGCGGTGGCGCGGCCCTGGAAGCTGAGTTCCGAGAAGTCGCGCGTCGATTGCAGCCGGGTGTCGAAGACATAGCGACGGACCCGGAAGTTCTCTTCGAGCGCCGCCGGCCATTTCGCCTTGGCGCCCGTCACCAGGTCGCGGAGCGCGTCGCCGCGGGTGGCCAGATCCCCGCGATCCTTGATCTGCAGTCCCTGGCTGTTGTCCGCCAGCACGGCGAAGAAATTGGCGCCGGGCCGGGCGCGTTGCCCGCTCCAGAGCGGTTCGAGGAGGCAGGCCGCCAGCGCGAGCAACCCGAGCAGCTTCAAACCAAAACAGGCCGCCCGCACGCCGGGCGACACGGCCGCGGCCCGGTAGCCCCAGAAGAGCAGGACAAGGCTGACGACGACAAACGCGGCCGCCGGCAGCAGCCAGCCGCGTCCGGAGAAGACTACCGTCGCCTCGAACATCGACCTCACTTTGCCAGCAACCCGGGCGCGGGGCGACTGGAATTTCAGGGCGGAATCGTGGTCGCGGAAGGAAAGGAAGTTGACGCCGCGCGCGGGAGTTCGGCAGCCTGCGAGCGTGGGTGAGCCAACGAGTCATCCCGTCGATGTCGCCGCCCTGCGGCTGGTGGTCGAGGGCACGGCTTCGGAAACCGGCGCGGCCTTCTTCCCCGCCCTGGTCCGGAACCTCGCCGCCCTCATGAACCCGCTGGGCGCGTGGGTGACCGAGTATTCGTCGGAAACCAAGCGCCTGCGGGCCCTCGCCGTTCTGGATGAACGGCGCCTTCGTCGAGAGCTACGACTACGCCGTGGCCGGCACCGCCCGGGAAACGGTCGTCGAATCGAAGAAGCTCATTCACATCCCAGACCGGATGATCGAGTTGTATCCGGGCGACCTTGGCCTGGTCGCGTGGAACGCCGTCAGCTACCTGGGCGGGCCGTTGCTCGACACGCGTGGCGCGGGCGTTTGCCGAACGTTTCGCGCGCCGCATGGGCCGCCGCATCGAACCGCTTGGTCCCGACGACATCCGCCGGCTGCAGGAGTACTCCTGGCCGGGCAATGCCCGCGAACTGCAGAACGTGAAATTCAAGAGACACGTTCAACACTCATTCATCATCTCCCCATGAAAGGAATCGAATTCATCTCGCTCGCTCTCGTGGGCGGCGCTATTGCGGTGGGCGCCGCGGAAAAACTGCCCGGCCCGCTCTTCGACGGCCTGGGCGATCTGCATCGCCCTGTCACCACGCGGTCGAAACAGGCGCAGCGGTACTTCGACCAGGGATTGCGGCTGCTGTTCGGCTTCAACCACCGCGAGGCCATCCGTTCGTTCCGGTCTGCGGCGCATCTCGATCCGCAGTGTGCCATGGCGCACTGGGGCGTCGCCTACGCTTACGGTCCGCACGTCAACAAACCCATGAGCGGCACGGACACGACGAATGCCTGGGCCGCGCTGCAACAGGCCGTGTTGCACAAGGCCGTCGCGACGGCCAAGGAACAGGCGCTCATCGCCGCGCTGGAAACCCGCTACCAACCGGAGCATCGGGAGGATCGCGCCGCGCTGGATCAGGCCTTCGCCAAATCCATGCGGGAACTGGCCCGGCAGTATCCCGATGATCTCGACGTGCAGGTGCTCTTCGCCGAGGCGCTCATGAACACGATGCCGTGGGACTACTGGACGCGTGACCGCAGGCCCAAGCCCGAGACGGAGGAAATTCTCGCCGCGCTGCGCTTCGTGATCTCGCGCGATCCGGACCATCCCGGCGCGAATCACTTTTACATCCATGCCGTCGAGGCCGGACCGAATCCCGAACTGGGTCTGCCGTCCGCGGATCGACTGTTGCACTACGCTCCTGCCGCCGGGCACCTGGTGCACATGCCGGCGCACATCTACATGCGCGTGGGCCAGTACAGCGACGCCGTCGTCGCCAACGAGCGCGCCGCGAAGGCGGACCGGCAGTATATCCGCCATTGCCGCGCGCAGGGTTTCTACCCCGGGGCGTATTATCCGCACAACCTGCACTTCCTGTGGTGGGCGCAGTTGTTCGAGGGCCGGAGCCAGGACGCGCTCCGCACCGCCCGGCAGGCGGCGGCCTACGCATGGGAAAACAACTGCGGCCCCAGCACGGCGGTCGAGGCGCCGCGTCTCCGTCATCTGCCCTGGCTGACGCTCGTGCGGTTCGGTCGCTGGAACGAGATGCTCGCGGTGCCGGAGCCGACGAACACGAACGACTTTCTGGTGGACCGGGCCCTCTGGCACTTCGCTCGCGGACTCGCGCTCGTGGCCAGGGGCGACCTGGAGGGGGCTGCGCGCGAGGAGACGGCCCTCGGCGCCATTGCCGCCAGCGAGGAGTCGAAGCGTCTGAGCAGCCCGGTGTTCCCGGTGTCGGACACGCTGGCGGTGGCGGCTCACTGGCTGGCCGGGCGCGTGGCCGGAGCCAAGGGGGACCAGGCCGCGATGATCGAACGACTGGAGAAGGCCGTCGCCGCCGAAACAGCGCTGCCCTACATGGAGCCGTCGTATTGGCCCATTCCCGCGCGTCCCGCGCTGGGCGCGGCGTTGCTGCGCTGCGGGCAGGCGGCCC
>DATLZF010000174.1:0-2458 GCA_035574135.1 Candidatus Methylomirabilota bacterium | reverse complement strand
GGCCCTGCCACTCGACTACACGGCGTACATCCTTACCGGGATGATCCCGTGGCTGGCCATCAACGAGTCGCTGGCCAAGAGCTGCACGGCCATCACCGGCAACACCAACCTGGTCAAGCAAGTGGTCTTCCCGTTGGAAGTGCTGCCGGTCAAGGGCGTGCTGGCCACGCTGTTTCCGCAGCTCATTTGCCTGGCCATCCTGGTCATCTACGTGCTCGCGACCGGGGGCGGACTGCACTGGACCTATGTGTTCTTGCCGGTGCTCGTGGCGCTGCAACTGCTGATGATGGTCGGCATCTCGTTCCTCTTGGCGGCGCTCAGCCCCTTCTTCCGCGACCTGAAAGACTTCGTGCAGGTGTACTGCGTGATCGGCATCTACCTGGTTCCGGTTGTGTATCTGCCGAACATGGTGCCGAACATCTTCCGCCCGTTCGTCTACGTCAATCCGTTCAGCTATCCGATCTGGTGCTTCCGGGACTTGTGCTACTACGGCCGGCTCGAACACCCCTGGGCGTGGGTGGTCATGATCGCGCTGAGCATCGGCAGCTACACGGCCGGCTACCGGCTGTTCATGAGGCTCAAGCCCTATTTCGGCAACGTGCTCTAGGGCGCTCTGCGCGAGAGGGATCACCGGCGAGACAGGTTGGTGGAAGGAGGCGTGCATGGCGCTGGCTCAGGTGAAAGAATGGGTGAAGAGTCAGAGCTGGATACAGCCGGCGAGGCCGTTTCTGCGCGTGCTGGCGCACCCGCGCTACTACCTGCGCCGCCTGCGCTACGCCCGCCCAGTCCTGTACATCCTGCGGCTGGCGGAGAGCGCCGTTCAACTGCCGACGCTCCCGATCTCCGTGGCGCCGTTTCTCTGGCATTACTACTGGCTCAAATGGGTCGGCGCGAAGCGCATCCGTGTGCCGGCAGCCGCCGACCGCGGGCGGCACATCGTCATGCTCGTTCAGTCCAACCTGCATGTGGATCCGCGCGTACAGCGTGAGGCAAAGGCGCTGGCCACTGCGGGCTTCCGCGTGACCGTCATCTGTCCGGCGTGGAGCCCCGACCAGACGGCATGTGAGCGGATCGACTGGGGGGACGGAGTGCGCTTCCGCATCCTGCCGGCACGAGCGGGGCGGTTCGTCCTGCGCTTTCCGCATCTGTTCGGGCGCGCAATCCTCCGGGCGGCGCTGGCGGAGGACGCCTGGGCTTACCACGCGCACGATCTCGACATGGCGCTCATGGCGCTGCTGGCGGCGGCGCGGAAGCAGGCGGCGTGCGTGTGTGATTGGCACGAGTGGTACTCGGAGAACGTCAGCTACGACCCGTGGACCGGGCAGTATCGCCCACATCACTTTTTCAAACGTCGGATCTATCAGATGATGGAGCGGTGCGCCGTCCACTCGGCGACGGCGGTGGTCACCGTCTGCCAGAGCATCGCAGACGGGCTGGCGACGCGCTACCAATCTCCCAAACCAATCGGCATCGTGCGCAACATTCCCGAGATGGAGCAAGTCGTCGCGAGCGCTTCGCCGCAGAACCTGCGGAAGCGGCTAGGCATCGCGCCGGGCCAGCGTATCTTCATGTACCAGGGCGGACTAGGCCCGTCGCGAAACCTGGAGCCGGTGATCCAGGCGATGCGGTACGTCCGCGGCGCAGCGCTCGTCATCCGCGGGCCGGGGTACGAAGACTACGGCGAGATCTATCTGGAGCTAGCCAAAAGTCTCAAAGTGGCCGACCGCGTGTTCTGCCTGCCGCCCGTCCCCTCGACGCGGGTCGTCGTCGAGGCCAGGGCCGCCGATGCCGGCATCTGGACGCTCCTTGCCAACGTCGGCCTCAACTTCAAGCTGGCGCTGCCGAACAAAGTGTTCGAGTACATTGCCGCCGGCGTGCCGCTCCTCGTCGCCAACCTGCCCGAAGTCCGCCGCCTCGTCGATGAGTTTGAGATCGGCCTGTGCTTCGAGCCGGACGACCCGCGCTCCATCGCCGCCTGCATGAACCGTTTCATCGCGGACCCGGGTCTGCTGGAGCGGTGCCGGGCAAACATGCACCGTGCGCAGCAGGAGCTGTCCGGCGGCAAGGAATGGCAGAAGCTTGTCGAGCTGTACCGCACGCTGGGAGAGCGCTGAGATGTTGCGCGTGCTGCACGGGCCGGTCAACGTCGGCAATCAGCCGTGGGTGCTTTCGCGCTACGAGCGGCGGCTCGGCGTGCGCAGCGATCTGGCCGTCAACTACTCGACGTGGCTCGGCTACCCCGCGGACGTGTGCCTCAGCCCGCTGCAGCGCCGCTCGGCGCTGGACGTCGCCCGCCGCTTCGCCTTCGGAGCAACGGCGCCGCTGCGCTACGACGTGCTGCATTACTACTTTGGACGCTCCTTCCTCTGCTGGGACGACTACGGCCCGCCAAACCGTCTGTGGTTCGCCGACCTGAAGTTGGCCAAGCGGCTAGGGCGCAAGGTGTTCATGACGCTCC
>DATLZF010000173.1:0-7454 GCA_035574135.1 Candidatus Methylomirabilota bacterium | reverse complement strand
ACCATCTCTCCTCAGGGCCGGCCCATGATCTTCTATACCAGCATCGGCCGTGGTAAATCTGCCACAGACTACGCCGAGCAATGGGCCGCCATCGGCGACAACGATCTTTACACCTGGAGCCGGCCCACGAACAATCCCGTGCTTCACGAGCATGTCCATGGCGACACCAAGGTTTACGACTGGCGCGATCCGTTCCTTTTCGAGCACGAAGGCCGCCATTTTCTCGTCACCGGCGGCAACTTGAATCGCGGCCGCGGCGGCGCCGCCGTGGTCACGCTCTACGAGGCCGACGGCACAAACCTGCTGTCGTGGCGGTACCGGGGCGTGCTCTTCACGCATCCCGACCCAAAGGTCACGAACATCGAGTGCCCCAATTTCTTCAAGCTCCGAGATCGTTGGGTGCTGATCATCTCGCCGCATCGTGAGGTGGAGTACTTCGTCGGCCGGTTCGACGCCGAGGCGGGGCGCTTCACTTCCGAGCGGGATGGCCGGCTGGACCACAGTGGACATTTCTACGCTCCGAACAGCCTCGTTGATCCCGAGGGTCGGCGCGTGCTTTGGGGCTGGGTGCGTGGTTTTCCGGACGGCTTGGGCTGGAACGGCTGCCTGACGCTGCCGCGTGTATTGGCGTTGAACGACCGGGGTGAACTGCTCCAAGAGTCCTTGCCGGCGTTGACCAGGCTTCGCGGCGCAGCGCTCACCCGCGACCGCTTGACGCTCACCAATGCCACGAACGTCCTCGACAGCATTCAGGGTGACGCGCTCGAGATCGAGACCCACCTGGATCGTGGCACCGCCCGGGATGTGACGCTCTGGGTGCGCCGCTCGACCAACGGCGACCAAGCCGTGCCGGTTTCCTGGGACGGCAGCCGGTTGACCGTGGACGGCATTGCCGCTCCGGTGCCCGCTGCAGAAGGCAGCCGGGCGTTGAAGTTGCGCGTCTTCGTGGACAAGTCGGTCCTCGAAGTTTACGCACACGATCGCATCTGCCTCACGCGCGTCCTGAAATCACGGCCGGAGGATGTGGGCGTGGCCGTCGGCGCGCGGGAAGGCACGGCGACGGTGGAATTGCTGCGTGCCTGGCCGATGAGATCCATCTGGTGAAGACGCCCTCCCCTGCCCCATCGGCGTTGATCCTGGCGCCCGGCGGCGCGCGCTGCGAGCGGCCGGCTTTTCTGGGGTTCCTTGCCGTTTGCCTCGGTGCGGTGGTGCTGAGTGCGGGACCGTTTGCCCCCGGACGTCTGCGCGAGATGCTTCCTCTTGTCGTGGTCGGCGCTGCAACGGTCGCGACCTTGGGACACCTGGCGGCATCGTTGCCGGCGCAGAACGTGGTCGCCATCGCCCTGGTCAATGCCGCCGGGGGTGTGCTTGGCTTTCGCCCGACGCGGGAAGGCGGTATGCCCCTGCTCTGCCCCGGGCTGTTGGCGGAGGGCGCTCTCGGGAATGTGCCTCTCCCAATCCTGTCCGCCACGTTGTTCTGGATCACGAACGTTCTGGGCGCTCGCGCCGCGGCCGCGTGGGTGCTGCGACCGTGGCGACAGGCGTCACGATACGGCTTGGGCCTCGTTGCTGTGGCGGCCGGCTTGGCGACGGTGGGGGTGGCGTTGCTCGCGGAGCGCTCCCCGGCGGGCCTGACGGCGACGTTTGTCTTCGCCGTGGTGCAACTGATCCTGTGCGTTCCGTGGCTGGTGGACAAACGGGGGCTGCGTCACCCCGTGGCGGTGCAACCGGCGCTCACCTGGGCACTGTCAGTCGGCGCTCTCCTTCTCATCGGCGGCGGAACCCGGGACTGAATCGGGTCGGTGCCCGCTCTACTGGGCCGCGAAGGCACCAGTGCCCAGGCGGCGCAGTTCGGGATCGACCATCCACAGGTTGATCGGATCCAGGGATTCGCCAAAGCGGAGGAAGCGCGCGCTGCCATCGGCGAAGGCGTAGTTCGAGCCGCCGGAACTCCGATTGATGCCGGTCCCATGCCGGGCTTGCTCCAGTTGGCGGGATTCATCCCAATCCCAGTAGTCCATCCACCAATGGCCGGATTCGCTGTCCTTTTCGCCGAACAGAATGGTCTCGCTCGGCTCGCGGATGACGCTCTCCGGGACGGCTGACTGGTTCGTGGGAAACCCGCGAAAGTAGTCGTTGAACCCGTTGAACAGGTAGCTCCGTTCCGCCCGCAGAATGGGGATGGGCGAGTTCGATCCGTTGTTGCCCGGCGACGGGGCATCCGCCGGGCAATGCAGCAGCCTCGCGTCCTTGAAATACTCCTGCAACAGCACCGGCCAGTAGTTCGTGCCGCCGCGTCGCGGGAACAACCCGCCGTTGTCGTCCGCATACATGGTCGCGGCCAGACCTAGCTGGCGGATGCTATTGACACAAGAGATGCGCTTGGCCACGGCCTTGGCCCGCCCAAGGGCCGGCAACAGCATGCCCGCCAGGATCGCGATGATCGCGATCACGACCAGCAGTTCGATCAGGGTGAACGCTCCCCGTGGGGAGCGTCGGTTCTCGATGGTTTGGCGAAGCTTCATCATCCCGCAAGCGCGCCGCCGACGCGGCCGTTCTACACGGCATTTCGGACGGTGGGCTGGAGGGGAAAATTCAGAGCGACTGCCCACTGCATCGCAGCCGGCAGCCGGCTCCGGCGCGCTCCCTATTTCGCCAAGTGGCAGGCGGCGAAGTGGCCGGGCTCGACTTCGCGCAAGGGCGGGACCTCGCTGCCGCAGCGCGCCTCCGCCACGGGACAGCGCGGGTGAAACGGGCAGCCAGGGGGTGGGTGAATGGGCGAAGGCACATCGCCCGGCAAGACGATGCGGCGGCGTTTTGAGGCGGGATCGACGACGGGCACGGCGGAGATCAGGGCCTGCGTGTAGGGGTGCTTGGGGGCGCTGATGATCGCCCGGGCGGAGGCCAGTTCCACCACCCGGCCCAGATACATGACGAGGACCCGATGGCTGATGTGCTCGACCACCGCCAGGTCGTGCGCCACGAACAAGTAGGCGGGGCCCCGTTGGCGCTGGAGGTCCTGCAAAAGATTGATGATCTGCGCCTGCACGGAGACATCCAGAGCGCTCACCGGTTCATCGCACACGATCAACTTCGGCTCAACCGCCAGCGCGCGGGCGATGCCGATCCGTTGCCGCTGGCCGCCGCTGAATTCGTGCGGATAGCGCAGGGCGTGAAGGGGGCTCAGTCCCACGGCGTCGAGCAGTTCGCCGATGCGCTTCTCCCGTGCCGCGCGATCGGGCGCGAGCCGGTGGATGTCGATGGCTTCGCCGATGATCTCGCCCACGGTCATGCGCGGGTTCAGCGAGCTGTAGGGATCCTGAAAGATCATCTGAAAACCGCGCCGCCGGGTTCGCAGCGCGCCACCCTTCAGGGCTGTGATGTCTTCACCATCAAAAAGAATGCGCCCTGCCGTGGGTTCGATCAGACGGACAATGGCCCGACCGAGGGTTGTCTTGCCGCAGCCACTTTCCCCCACCAGGCCGAGCGTTTCGCCCGGAGCAAGGGTGAGGCTGACGTCGTCCACCGCTTTGACATGGCCGGCTACTCGGCTGAAGAGGCCGTGTTTGACCGGGAAATGGACTTTGAGGTTCTGGACTTCGAGGAGGTTCACAGCGAGTAGAACGACCGCACCCACCGGCCCGGTTCAACCTCCCGCAGTTCGGGTGGCTTGTCGGCGCATTCGGGACGCGCCGACGGGCAGCGGGGATAGAACCGGCAGCCGGGCGGAAACTGTCCCGGCAGCGGAACGGAACCGCCAATGGCTTGCAGCCGACCGCCACTGCCCCCCAACTCGGGCACCGAATTCATGAGAGCGCGCGTGTAAGGGTGCAAGGGACGGGCCAGCAGCGCGCGCGCGGGCGCCAGCTCGACGATCTGGCCGGCGTACATCACCGCCAGCCGGTCGGCAATGTCTCCCACGATGCCCAGATTGTGGGTGATGAGCAGCATGGCCATGCCGAACTGTTGTTTGAGGTCGCGCAACAGTTCGATGATCTGCGCCTGGATCGTTACGTCGAGCGCCGTGGTGGGCTCATCCGCGATCAGCAGGCGCGGGCGCGACGCCAGCGCCATGGCGATCATCACCCGTTGCTGCATGCCGCCGGACATCTGGTGCGGATAATCGCGCATCCGCGATTCCGGCGCGGGGATGCCGACAAGCTTGAGCAGCCGGACAACCTCCTCCGCCTTGGCCGCCTCGGGGCGGTGCAGCTTGAGCGATTCGAGAATCTGGTGGCCAACGCGAAAGACCGGATTGAGCGAGGCGCCCGGCTCCTGGAAGACGTAGCTGACGACCCCACCCCGGATGCGGCGAAGCTGCTGCTTGTCCATGCGCAGAACGTCCTGACCTTCGAGCAGAATCTGGCCCCCGGCATAATGGGCGGGCGGACTGGGCAACAACCGCGCCACCGACAGGGCAGTCACGCTCTTGCCGCAGCCGCTTTCTCCCACCAGGCACAGCGTCTCTCCCGGATCGATGTGGAACGACACGCCATCCACGGCGCGCACGGCTTTGGCGCCCCGGCCGAAGTCGAGCTGAAGGTTCCTGATTTCGAGCAGGGGTCCGGGCATGAGTTGGGGATTCAGCTTTTCGTGTCGGCGGCGTCTCTTAGGCCATCGCCCAGAAAGTTGAAAGCCAGAACGGTCAGAAAAATCGCGCCACCCGGAGCCAGCAGCCACGGGTAGCGGCGCAGGTACTCGGTGTTTTGCGCCTGGCTGAGCATGATGCCCCAACTCGCTTCCGGTTCCTGGATGCCCACGTTGAGGAAACTCAGCACGACTTCGCCCAGAATGTAATAGGGAATGCTCAGCGTCGCCGCCACGATCACGTAGGAAAACGTGTTGGGCAGCAGATGCCGCAGCACGATCTTCCACGTGCTCTGGCCCAGCGCCCGCGCCGCCAGGATGAATTGCCGCTCGCGCAACGACAGGGCCATGCCCCGAATGACGCGCGCCGAGGCCGCCCATCGTACGAAGGCAAGGATCACGATGATCAACAGATACACCTGTGCCGAACTCATCTTCTCCGGGAACACCGCACGCAGCGACATGATCAGATACAGCCCCGGGATTGACATGATCAGTTCGCACCCGCGCATCGTCAGGTTGTCCACCGCCCCGCCGCAGTACCCGGCCAGTCCACCGATGATCATGCCCAGGCTGAAGGACAAGGCGATGCCGACCAGCCCAATGGAGAGCGAAATCTGCGACCCGTAGAGCAGCCGGGAAAAGATGTCGCGGCCGAACTGATCCGTGCCCAACAGATACACCGGATGCTGCGGGCTGCCCGTGCCGAAGAGGTGCACGGTCGATGGAATCAAACCGAACAGCTTGTAGGCATCCCCTTTCACGAAGAACCGCAGCGGCCGGGTGTCGCCCGGCACCGGCTCGTACTCGAACTGGTTACCCCGCTGTTGATAGCGCGAGACCACCAGCCGCCAACCCTCCCAGTGAATCGCCGTCGGCCGGTGGAAGAAACGGTCGCGGTCCTGCCGGTCATAATGGTAGGGAGCCACGAACCCCGCCAGTAGTGCCAAGACGTAGAGCACGATCAAGATCAGGCCGCCGGCCATCGCCGTTCTCTTCTGCCGCAAACGCCTCCAGAACAGACGCCACGGTCCCGGGTGCGCCTGCTGGATTTCCGGTGGCGACGACGAGGAAGAATGGTGAGACGCGGCGGCCATGCTCTGTTTCTATTTCAATCGGATGCGCGGATCGCTCCAGGCCAGCAGCAGGTCGGCGACGAAGTTCCCGACCACGAGGAGGCCGGTGGCCATGACGACGCTGGCGACGACCAGTTGATAATCCTTCGCGAACAACGCCTCGACCGTGAGCCGGCCCAGCCCCGGCCAGGCCATGATGTTCTCCACGATGAAGGCGCCGCTGAGCAGTCCCGCCAGGGAATAGCCGAAGATCGTCAGCAGCGGATTGATCGCATTACGCAAGGCGTGCTTGTACACCACCCACCCCTCGCTCAAACCCCGCGCCCGCGCCGCCGTGACATACTCGGCCCGCAGCGTGTCCAGAAGGTTGGAGCGCATCTGGCGCATGATCCCGGCCAGTTCCGATGCCGCCAACACCAGGGTGGGCAGCACGAGATGGTGACACCGGTTCCAGAATCTTTCCGCCGGGGACATCAGATCGTAGAGCGCGCTCTGCGCGCCGCCGACCGGGAACCAGCCCGTGGCGGCGGCAAACATCAACGCCAGCAGCCCCAGCAGCACCTCCGGAATTGACAGCCCGACGAACGCCGTCAGCGAGCAGAGCCGGTCGGCCCAGGAATCCTTCCGCACCGCTGCCCACACCCCCAGGGGCACCGCCACCAGCCAGGCCAGCGCGGTGGCGCAGAAAGACAGAAGGAAGGTGTTCCACAGCCGGGCAAAGATTAGTTCGCTGGCGTCCATCTTGTAGGCCATCGAATAGCCGAAGTAGCCCTGGAGGGCGTTCTTCAGCCAGTGGAAGTACTGGACATACCAGGGCCGGTCCAGATGCATCCGCGCCCGCAACTCCGCCAGTTTCTCCGGCGACACCTGCGGGTTCTGCGAAAGGCTCGTGTAATAGTCACCCGGCGTGAGCGACATCAGGAGGAACGTGATCAGCGACACGCCCAGGAGCAGAGGGATGAGATGGAACAGGCGCTTAAGCGTGAAAGACCACATGCGCGAGGGGGGAGCGCCGCGCCGTGAGCGCGGAATCGCGGGCAACCGTTCGTTCCATCAGGGGCCAGTTCATCAGCCTGCGGCCTCGAAATACTTCGGCAGAATCGCCGGGTTGAACAGGACAAAGTGTGCCATCCCACGCATCTTTCGTCAGCCCGGAGGGTATGGTGACATCCCGCATCGCGGTGGAGGCGTATCGTTTTCTTCCCTTTGTGTTCTGCTTTTTCCCGCCGCGCCCACAGCAGGGCTCCCGGCTCGCCACAGTGGCCAGCCCCTTCCACCCTCCGATTGGGCCACGCACGCCGCCGCAAGCGGCTTCGCGACCGGTCAGGATGTTCCACCGTCCGTCTCGGCCGGACCGGGCCCCGCCGAATCAGGCCCTCCGCGCGATGAGATGGATGGCCGGGGCCTTGATGAGGGCGGTGACAGTTTGCCCGGGACGCAAGTCCAGCTCCTCGCAGGCCGGGTGGGTGACGAGCGCGAACAACGGAAAGCCCGCATCCAGCTCGATGCGGGCCAGCGGACGGTCGCGGCGCACCGCCACAATGCGCGCCGGCAGCCGGTTGCGCACGCTGCTCGAAGCACCGCCGTCGCGTTGCAGAATCACGTCCTCGCCCCGCAGGCAGACGAACACCTCCGGTGCCGGGTCGGCCGGCGCCAGGGCCAGCAGGCTCACCTCCCCGACGAGCACCGTGGCGAGCCCGTCGCGAACCGTTTCGATCCGGCCCGGCAGCAGCGTCTCGACCCCGACGATCCTCGCCACGTCGGCGTCGGCGGGCCGGTCAAAGACATCCA